>NZ_CP158016.1:575000-802500 GCF_046254905.1 Pseudaeromonas aegiceratis | reverse complement strand
GCGTGCAGTTTCACGCCGGCGATACCATCACCAGCCACGAAGAGTGGATGCTGAAGGTGGAAACAGTAGAAGAACAGCAGGGCCTGCTGACCTACCATGGCATCCGTCAGGACACCGGCGAAGCAGCCAGCCTCAAAGAGGTGTTCCTCAGCAACTTCCTCAAGTTCAACAAGCCACAGGATCGCCTGTTCGCCGGTCAGGTGGAGCGGCTGTCGCGCTTTAGCCTGCGTTATCAGGCCCTCACCCACCAGCATGCTCGCCGCCTGAGCCCCACCCGCGGCTTGGCCGGCGGTCGGGTCAGCCTGATCCCCCATCAGCTGCACATCGCCCGGGAAGTGGGCCAGCGCCATGCGCCGCGGGTACTGCTGGCCGACGAAGTGGGGCTGGGTAAGACCATCGAGGCCGGCATGATCATTCACCAACAGCTGCTGGGCGGTCGCGCCCAGCGGGTGTTGATCCTGGTGCCCGAGACCCTGCAATACCAGTGGCTCATCGAGATGCGTCGGCGCTTCAACCTGCATTTTGCCCTGTTTGATGAAGAGCGCTGCGTCGAGGCCGCACACGAAGCCGACAACCCCTTCGACAGTGAACAGCTGGTGATCTGCAGCCTGGACTGGTTGCGTAAGAAGCGGGCTCGCTTCGATGAGGTTCATGACACCCAGTGGGATCTACTGGTCGTTGATGAGGCGCACCACCTGGAGTGGAGTGAATCGGCCCCCAGCCGCGCCTATCAGATCGTCGAAGCCCTGGCCGAGGAGATCCCCGGCGTCCTGCTGCTGACCGCCACCCCGGATCAGTTGGGCCATGAGAGTCACTTTGCCCGCCTTCGCCTGCTGGATCCCGAGCGCTTCTATGATTACGACGCCTTCCTGGCCGAGGAGCAGTCCTACGGCCAGGTGGCCGATGCGGCCCAGGCGCTGCTCAGTGGCGACGCCTTGACCGCTGACCGACAGGCGGTGCTGAGCGATTGCCTGGGGCGGGCGGTCCCGGCTCAGCCCGATGAACTCAGCCGGCAGCAACTGCTGGGCGAACTGCTGGATCGCCACGGTACGGGTCGTATCCTGTTCCGTAACACCCGGGCCTCCATCAGTGGCTTCCCTGAGCGGGTGCTGGACGCCGTGGGCCTGCCCCTGCCCGAGCAATACAAGACAGCCGCGCGGGTGATGGGCATGATGGGCGGCAGCACCGGAGACGCCGAAGCCCAGGCGCGGCGCGCCCTCTACCCGGAGAAGATCTTCGCCCAGTTTGAGGGGGATGATGCCTCCTGGACCCGCTTCGACCCGCGGGTGGACTGGTTGCTGGCGCTGCTCAAGGCCGCCCGCCATGAGAAGGTGCTGGTGATCTGCTCAGAAGCCGCCACCGCCCTGACCCTGGAAAACGCCCTGCGCACCCGTGAAGGCATAAGGGGGGCCGTGTTCCATGAGGGCATGAGCCTGCTGGAGCGGGACAAGGCCGCCGCCTACTTCGCCCAGACCGAGGGCGGCGCCCAGGTGTTGCTCTGCTCCGAGATCGGCTCAGAAGGGCGCAACTTCCAGTTTGCCTGCCACCTGGTTCTGTTCGATCTGCCGCTGAACCCGGATCTGCTGGAGCAACGCATCGGCCGGCTCGATCGTATCGGCCAGCTCAACCGGGTACAGATACATGTACCCTATTTGCTGGGCACCCCCCAGGCCCTGTTGCTGCGCTGGTATCACGAGGGGCTCGGTGCCTTCGAGCAGACCTGCCCCACCGGCCGCCCTGTGTTTGAGGCAGTGCGGGACAGCCTGTTCGCCCTGCTGGCCACAAGCCAGGGAGACGATGACGCCGCCTTGGCCGCTCTGCTGGCGACGACCCGCGAGCAGCATCAGGCCCTCAAGGCCAAGCTGGAGCAAGGCCGGGATCGCCTGCTGGAGATCCACTCCTCCGGCGGTCAATCCGCCCAGGCCCTGGTGGACCAGCTGGACGAGGAGGACGATGACACCAGCCTGGTGAGCTTCGCCCTGCAGCTGTTTGATGACATCGGCATCAACCAGGACGATCGCGGTGAAGACGCCATCGTGCTGACCCCGGGCGATCACATGCTGGTGCCCAGCTTCCCCGGCCTGCCCGCCGAAGGCTGCACCGTCACCTTCGAGCGCAACACGGCGCTGAGCCGGGAAGATCTGACCTTCCTGACCTGGGATCACCCCATGATCCGCGGCGGCATCGATCTCATTCTCTCCAGCGAGATCGGCAGCAATGCCGTGGCCCTGTTGAAGAACCAGAGCCTGCCCGCCGGCACCACCTTGCTGGAGCTGATCTTCGTCGCCGAATCGGCGGTGCATCCCCAGCTCTATCGCTTCCTGTCCCCCACCCCCATCCGGCTGCTGCTGGACAAATCAGGCAACGATCTGGCGGCCAAGGTGAGCTTCGAGGCCCTGAGCCGTCAGCTCACCCCCATCAACCGCCATTTGGCCAGCAAGCTGGTGGGAGCCTCCCAGGCGTTGATCCACGGCCTCATCGCCCAGGGCGAGACCCTGGCCGCCCCGCGGGTGGCGGAGATCACTGCCGCCGCCCAGGCGCGCATGAGCCAGGCGCTGGACGGCGAGCTGCAGCGGCTGCAGGCCCTGCAGGCAGTGAACCCCTCGGTGCGAGCCAGCGAATTGCAGCATCTGGTGGAGCTCAAAGACGAATTGACTCACCAGATCCAGCAGACCCAGCTTAAACTGGACGCCATCCGTTTTGTGGTGATCACCCATCAGTAAGGGGGCCTTGCCCCCTCGTGTGCAGAAGAGACGATGAGTACCTTTATCTACCAGCCGCCCATGGAGCCCTATCTGGACATCCTGTTCGAGGATGACCACATCATAGTGCTCAACAAGCCCAGCGGACTGCTCAGCGTGCCAGGCAAGGCCGCCGAACACTTCGACAGCCTCGCCTCCCGGGTCAAGGCCCGCTATCCGGAGGCCGGCTGCGTCCATCGGCTGGACATGGGCACCTCAGGGGTCATCGTCATGGCCAAGACAGCCCAAGCCACCAGCGCATTGGGCCGCCAGTTCCAGGATCGCAAGACCGAGAAGGTCTACTACGCCTGGGTCGCCGGCCAGGTGGCCAAGGGGGAAGGCACAATCGATCTGCCACTGTGCGTGGATTGGGAGCGCCGCCCGCTGCAGCACGTCAACTATGAACACGGGCGCCGCGCCATCACCCACTGGATCCGCCAGAAGGTGGAAGACGATCGCACCCTGATGCGGCTGCGGCCCATCACGGGGCGCTCCCATCAGCTGCGGGTACACATGATGGAGCTGGGCCACCCCATACTGGGTGACCATCTCTACGCGCCGCCACAAATTCAGCAGGCGGCCCCCCATCTGCTGTTGCATGCGGCCCTGCTCAAGATCCATCATCCGGTGAGTGGCGAACGCCTCACCTTCGAGGCCCCCGCCCCCTTCGACATGTAGCCGCCTGCCGGGTAAGGAGACCCCATGCCAAGATGTCTGCTCGTCCTGTTACTGCTGCTGTGCCCCTGGTTGGCCCTGGCGGAGGAAGAGGTGAACGTGGATGAGGTCTACTGGCAGGATCAGGACTGGCAGCAATACGGCGAGGCCAAGCAGGTGGGCAGCCAGCTCACCCTCTGGCACAAGACCAATCAAGGCTACCGGCTCGGCCTGGCCCTGTTGCTGCCCGACTGGCAGCAGGTCAGCCAGCTGCTGCCCTTAAGCCATGCCCTCAACGATCAAGGCTTCGACACCCTCACCATGCTGCCCAGCCCCCGCCAGCAGGACCTGGATCCCGGCAGCGAAGCGGATCAGCAGAAGGTGCAGGAATTTCGCCAGCTGTGGGCCGAACAGGTGAAGGATCTGCAGAAAAACGCCGGCGACAGCAGCGGCCAGCACCTGCTGGTGGCCCAGGGCAGCAGCGCCGCCTGGCTCGCCAGCCTGCTGGCGGCCCAACAGCTCCCCGCCCCCGATGCCCTGCTGCTGCTGGATGCCGCCTACCCGGCCAAGGACGCCAATGCCGTGATGGCCCGGGAGCTGGCCCAGCTCCCCGTCCCCGTGCTGGATCTCTACCGCGATGCGCCCCATCCCTGGCGGCTGGATGCCGCCCAGGCCCGTCAGCTGGAGGTGCGGCGCAGCAACAAACTGGACTGGCGGCAGCAGCGCTATCGCCAACCCGGCCAGTGGGCCAATCAGGTCAAGGGCTGGCTACACCACCTTGGCTGGCAATAAGGACACCCCATGACCATGCGCATCGTCTTCCTGGACAGCCAGAGCCTGCCGGCACATATCCGGCTGCGTCGTCCCGCCTTCGCCCATGACTGGCAAGACTATCCCCAGACCCAGCCCGATGAGGTGGTGGCCCGCCTGCAGGATGCCCAATTGGCCATCACCAACAAGGTACGGCTCAGCGCCGCACAGCTGGCCCAGCTGCCGGATCTCAGGCTCATCGCCGTGGCGGCCACCGGCACGGATCACATCGATCTTTCCGCCTGCCGGGCCCGCGGCATCGCCGTGTGCAACATACAGCAATACGCGGTGCATTCGGTGGCCGAACATACCCTAGGGCTCATGCTGGCCCTGGCGCGCAACCTGGTGGCCTATCAGCGGGATCTGCAGGGCGGCGCCTGGCAGGCCAGCCCGCAGTTTTGCTACCTAGGCCATCCCATTCACGATCTGGCCGGCAAGACGCTAGGCATTATCGGCGGCGGCAGCCTGGGGCAGGCGGTGGCCAAGCTAGCCCAGGCCATCGGCATGCGGGTGCTGCTGGCCGGGCGCAAGGGCGCCATCGCCGGCGATGGCAGGACAGCATTTACGGAAGTGTTACGGCAGGCCGATGTGCTGAGCCTGCACTGCCCGCTGACGGACGAGACCCGCGGACTCATAGCTGCGGCTGAGTTGCGGCAAATGAAAGACTCCGCCTGGCTGATCAACACGGCCCGGGGCGGCATAGTGGACGAGGCGGCGCTGCTGGAGGCCCTGAACAAGGGGCAACTGGCCGGCGCGGCCTGCGATGTGGCGAGCCAGGAGCCGCCGCCGGCGGACAGCCCACTGATGCAGGCCCTGCGCGGCGGCAAGCTGCTGCTCACCCCCCACGTGGCCTGGGCCAGCGATGAGGCCATGCAGACCCTGGCGGATCAGCTGATCGACAACCTGGAGGCCTTTATGGCCGGCGAAGCCCTCAGACGCGTCGACTAGCCGTCCGATCAGCGCATGCCGCGGGCCTGTTTGATCAGCTCCCAGGCCTGCTGTATCTCCTGGGCCTTCTCCTTGGCCATGTTCATCATCTCGGGCGGCAGACCGCGGGCCGCCAGCTTGTCCGGATGATGCTTGCTCATCTGCTTGCGATAGGCCTTCTTCACCTCGGCGTCGGACACCTCCGCCGCCACCCCCAGTATGGTGTAGGCATCGGCCAGCTGATCCCGCCGCGGCGGGGCCTGGTAAGCGCGGCCCTGCTGCTGTTGTCGCTGCGACTGACCCTGGCGGGCGGAGGAAAAGTTGGACTCCGCCTGGGCCATGGCCAGAAACTGCTCCAACTCCCAGCGGGAGAAGCCCAAGAGCTCCGCCACCTCCAGCAGGCGCTGACGCTGCTCCACCGTGGGCTGGCCGTCGGAAAACGCCGCCTGCAGCTGCACCTCAAGGAACACCCGCAGCAGATCCTGCTGACCACGGCAGGCATGGCGAAAACTGCTGAGGGTCTCCTCCAGCGGAAAGTCCGCCTGCTTGCCCTGGCGAAACGAGTCCTGGGCCTCGGTGCGCACCTGGCCGGTCAGCCCCATGCGATCCATAAACCAGCTGGCGGCGCGGATCTGCTGCTCGCTGACCCGGCCGGCCCCCTTGGCCACATGGCCCATGACGGCGAAGGTGGTGTGCAAGAACACCGCCTGCTGCTGGGCATCCGGCTGGCGTCGCCAGCCAAACGCCTGCTGACGCCGCGAGGCCTGATCGAAAAGGTGGCCGATCCACAGCCCCAGCAGGGCGCCGGGCAGGTGCAACAGCCAAAAGCCCAACAAGAAACCGATAAGCTTACCCATTATGCCCCTTGCTCCTGCGCCAGACGCCCATCCAGGGCGGCCAAGCGTGCCGGGGTGCCCACATCCTCCCAGGCCCGATCCAGATAGGCGCCCGCCAACTGACCACCGGCGATCCAGCGCTCAAACAGCGGCCGCAGCGGCGCCCGCCCTGGTGGTTCGCCGGCAAAGGCCGCCGGCCGATAACAGGCTAGGCCGCTGAAGGTGTAGCTGGGCCGGCCCGCCGCCTTGCCGACCACCAGCCCCTCGGCCAGGGCGAAGTCCCCCGCCGGGTGCTGGGGCGGATTGGCCACCAGCCACAGATGCCCCAGGGCCGCCGGCGCCAGGGGGCACAGCAAGGGGCCGTACTCCCCCGCCAGCCAGATATCGCCGTTCACCACCCAGAAGGGATCGTCCCCCAGCAAGGGCAGGGCCTGGCGGATGCCGCCGGCGGTCTCCAGGCCGCCCGGCGCCTCCGGCGACCAGGCGATCTGCACGCCGAACTGGCGCCCATCCCCCAGGGCCGCCTCGAGCTTGTCCCCCAGCCAGGCGTGATTGATGACGATCTCTGTGATGCCGGCCGCCCTGAGCTTCTCGAGATGCCATACGATGAGCGGCTTGCCCCCCACCGTCAGCAACGGCTTGGGCAGGCTGTCGGTCAGGGGGCGCATCCGCTCTCCCCGCCCGGCAGCCAGTATCATGGCGCGCATTGCAGCTCCTTGTGCGTCAGCACCCGGGTACTCAGCCAGTGGGCCAGATCCTGCAAGGGGGCATGGCGCTGGGCCACCTGCAACACGTAATCCAGGGTTCGGGGAATGTCCGGCAAATAGCCTGGCTTGCCGTCCCTGTGATTGAGGCGGGCGAAGATCCCCGCCGCCTTGAGGTGGCGCTGCAGCCCGGTGAGATCGAAGGCGTAGGCAAACTCGTCCTTGGAATAGCCCGCCAGCAGGCCGGCGGCCTGATACAGGTCATAGGCCTGGGCCTGCCCCTCCTGGATCACGGTAGCGGGCCAGCGGATATAGCAATCCCGCAGCAAGGAGACGAGATCATAGGTCAGGGGGCCGCGCACCATGTCCTGGAAATCCAGCACGGCCAGGGCCTCGTCTTGCCCCACCATCAGGTTGCGGCTGTGGTAATCCCGGTGCATGGCCACCTGGGGCTGGGCCAGGTTGTTGTCGGTGAGGCAGGCAAAGCTGTCCGCCAGCAGCTGGCGCTCGGCGCGGGAGAGCGACAACCCCAGGTGCCGCTCCAGCAACCACTGCGGGAAGATGCTGTTCTCCACCGCCATGAAGTCGGCATCGAAGGCCGGCAGCTGGGCCGCCAAGGGGAGCTGGGCGATGCGCGGCAAGAGGGCGATGGCCTTGGCGTACCAGGCCGCCACCGTCTGATCATTGAGTTCGGCCAGCAGCTGCCGATCTCCCAGATCCGTCAACGCCAGGAAGCCCTGCTGCAGATCCGCCTGGCGCACCCGAGGGGCCGGTATGCCAGCGGCGGCCAGGGCCTCGGCCACCTGGATAAAGGCCGCATTCTTCTCGGTCTGGGGTGGCGCATCCACCCAGATGAGGCCGCCGCCGCGGTAGTAGCGGCGGAAACTGGCATCGCCGGAGATCAGGGTCAGTTGCAGGGTAGGATCCGCCAGTTGCTGGCGGGCCCAGTGGGTCAAGAGGGTCTGTCTGGATTGGCTCATGATGAGTTGTTGCGGGCCGTTAGCCCTGACACAAAGAATGCATTATCATAAGCGGCTAACATAATGTAATGCCCGGCAAAGCACAACCAAGCCCCTCGGCGGCCCGGGCCCCTGCAAGGACCAATTCGGACGATGCGCAACCCCTCCACAGGTTTCACCGCCCTCGTGCTGACCTCTGTACTCTGGGCACCCGCCGCACTGGCGCAACTGCAGCTGGGAGCCGGGGTGTTTGACGAGCGCTGCTATCCCAATGTGCCGCCCCTGGTGGAGGCCGATGACAACGAGAAGGCCCAACCGGTGGAGGTCACCTCCGACCGCGCCGAAGCCACCCAGCAGGGCAAGGCCGTCTATCAAGGGGATGTAGAGGTCAAGCAGGGCCTCAAGCAGTTCAGCTCCCAGTACACAGAGCTGGATCAGCAGACCCGGCAGGTCACCGCCCACGGCGATATCCGCTACAAGGACGGCAGCGTGACCCTGGTGAGCCAAGGCGAGCTCAAGGGGGATCTCAACAGCCGGGAGTCCACCATCAGCCAGGCCAGCTACCAGCTGCACGGCTCGCCGGCCCGCGGCCAGGCCAAGCTGATCCAGCTCAACGAAAAAGAGAGTTCGGTGAAACTCAGCGGCGCCGAATTCACCACCTGTCCCCTGGGGCAGGAGATGTGGAAGCTCAAGGCCAGCGAGGTCTCGCTGGATCAGGACGAGGTGTTCGGTGAGGCCTGGAATGCCAGCCTCTGGATCAAGGATGTCCCCATCTTCTACGTGCCCTACATGAGCTTCCCCATCAAGGATGAGCGCAAGTCCGGCCTGCTCTACCCCACCATGGGTTACTCCAATCGCGACGGGGTGGACTTCGCCCAGCCCATCTACTGGAATATCGCCCCCAACTACGACATGACCTTCACCCCGCGCTACATCCAGGAGCGTGGCACCATGGCCCGGAGCGAGTTCCGCTACCTGCCGTGGGAGGGCAGCCAAGGCAGCCTGTATGGCGAATGGCTGGGGGATGATCGCAAGATGGATGACGCCAGCCGCTGGCTGATCAACATAGAGCACCAGACCAAGGCCATGGATGATGCCTTGCGTTTGAAGGTGAACTATACCCGGGTCACGGAGAAGGATTACAACTACTTCAACGATCTCTCCCCCTCGGTGGGCACCCTGGTGGACAACCAGCTGCAGCAGTCCCTGACCCTGGGTTACTACCAGCCCAACTGGAACCTTACCGGCGAGGCGCGGGACTACCAGATCCTGCTGGCCGACGCCGTGCTCCCCCATAAGTTGCTGCCGCGCCTCAACTTCAACGCCTACTTTCCCGCCAGCGGTTACGATCTGGCACTGAAGACGGAGCTGTCCAACTTCGATCACGAAAGCAGCAACTTCTACCGCGGCCAGCGCTTCCACATCGAGCCCCAATTCAACCTGCCGCTGCTGGCCGCCCCCGGCTATCAGCTCGACAGCCAGTTCCGTCTGATGTACACCCACTACCAGCAACAGCTGCCGGATGATTACGACAGCAACCTGGTGGCCCTGGGACTCAATCATCTGGACGAGCAGGTTAACCGGACGCTGCCGTCGGTGCGGGTCGCCGGCAAGCTGATCTTCGATCGCCAGGACTACTGGCAGAACCGGCCCTTCACCCAGACCCTGGAACCCCAGTTCCAGTATCTGTATGTGCCTTACCGCAACCAGGACAATATCGGCCTGTATGACACCACCACCATGCGCCAGGAGTACTACAGCCTGTTTAGCGATCGCCGCTACGCCGGCCTGGACCGCATCAGCGATGCCAACCGGGTGAGCGTGGGGGCCACCAGCCGGGTGTTTGATGCCGAGGGTACTGAGCGGGTGCGCCTGACCCTGGGCCAGTCCTACGATCTGTCCCCCCCCAGGGTGACCTTCTACCCCAAGGAGGTGGTGAGCACCAACTCCCGCTCCCTGCTCTCCTTCCGCGGCGACGTGCGGCCCCTGCACCACTGGTTCGGCCATACCGGGGTGGAGTACGACACCCAGCAAAACCGCTTCTCCGCCGGCAGCGCCGCCGTGGAATACCAGCAGGAGCAGTGGCTGGGTCAGATCAACTACCGCTATGTGCGGGAGGCCAACCTGGATTTGAATGATCCCGACTCGGTCACCGACATCAGCCAGCTGGGCCTGCTGTCCCGCTTGCCGGTGGCGGACCACTGGCAGCTCATCGGTGCCCACTACATGGATGTGCAGGAAGGCACCGACCTAGACTCCCTGCTCGGCGTTCGCTACGACGCCTGTTGCTGGAGCATCAACCTGGCCTTCGAACGCCATCGCCGGCCGGATAACGCCAGCCTGACCGCCGAGACCGAAAACAAGCTGGGCCTGCAATTTGAACTCAAGGGGCTGGGAAGCATCGGCTCGGGTACCGACTTTACGCTGGATACCCGCTTGTTGCCTTACAGCCGCCCGTTTAACCTCAACGATTAATCATCGGCCACCACCGGGAAGTCATCGATATGAAGAAACCCCTTTTCCACTGGTTCAGCGCAGCCCTGCTGGCCTTGGGTAGTCTGAGCCTCCACGCCGCACCGCAACCCCTGGACCGGGTCGTGGCCGTGGTCAACAAGGACGTGGTTCTGCAAAGCGAGCTGGACAACCTGCTCAACAAGGTACAAAAGGATGCCCAGCGGCATAACCAGTCCCTGCCCCCCTACGAGCAGCTGCGCAAGCAAGCCCTGGAGAGTCTGATCGGCGACAGCCTGGTGCTGCAGCTGGCGGATCAGCAGGGTCTGCAGGTCACCGACTCCCAACTGGATCAGGCCATCGCCTCCATGGCCGCCGAGCAGAACACCAGCGTCGACGCCCTGCTCAAGCAGGCCGAGCAGGACGGCCAGAGCCCGGCCCAGTTCCGCGACGAGTTCCGCCGGGAGATGCTGATGAGCGAGGTGCGACGCAACCAGATGCGCCAGCGCATCAACATCTCCGAACAGGAGGTGCAGCAGGTGGTCAAGTTGCTGCAGCAGCAAGGCGACAAGCAGCAGCAATACCATGTGGGCCACATACTGCTCTCCCTCTCCCCTTCAGCCGACAGCGATGAACAGCAGCGGGTGGCCAGCAAGGCGGCCCAGATCATCGACGCCCTGAAGAAGGGGGCCGACTTCAAGCAGCTGGCCATCGCCGAAAGCGCCGGGCCCAAGGCCCTGCAGGGCGGTGACTGGGGCTGGCTGACCCTGGAAGCCATGCCCACCCTGCTGGCCGAGGCCGCCAAGGACGCCAAGCAGGGCGACGTGGTGGGCCCGCTGCGCTCCGGCGCCGGCCTGCACATCGTCAAGATCTTCGAGACCAAGGGGGTGCAGCAGGTCACCAGCATGGAGGTGAAGGCCCGCCATATCCTGATCAAGCCCTCCATCATACTGACCGATGACAAGGCCAAGGAAATCCTCGCCGGTCTGGCCCAGGACATCCGCTCCGGCAAGAACAGCTTCGCCAAGCTGGCCCAGCAGTACTCCGAAGATCCGGGCTCTGCGGTACAAGGCGGCGAGCTGGGTTGGGCCAGCCCGGACATGTACGTGCCCGAGTTCAGCGCCATGGTGAAGAAGCTGCCGGTAGGCCAGGTGAGCGACCCGTTCCGCACCGTACACGGCTGGCACATCGTCGAGGTGGAAGATCGCCGCGTCCAGGACGCCACCAGCCAGGCCATGGAGAACCGCGCCTATCAGCTCATCTACAACCGTCGCTTTGCCGAAGAGTCCCAAGGCTGGATGGATGAGCTGCGCGATGGCGCCTACGTCAACATCATCGACGAACACAAGGGGGCCTGATGGAACCCGTCGCACGCCTCGTTCTCACCCCGGGGGAACCCGCCGGCATAGGCCCGGATCTCATCCTGGGGCTGGCCGATCAGGCCTGGCCCGTGGCCCTGGTGGTGGTGGCCGATCCCCAGCTGCTGGCCGAGCGGGCCCGCCTGCTGGGCCGCACCCTGCAGTTCGAGACCTATGATCCGACGCAGCCGGCGCGCCCCCAACCGGCCGGCGTGCTGACGGTGCTGCCGGTGCCGCTGCAAGGCGCGGTCACCCCGGGCCAGCTCAACGTCGCCAACGGCCCTTACGTGCTGCAGACCCTGCAGCGGGCCGCCGAGGGCGCCCTGACCGGCGAGTTTGCCGCCCTGGTGACGGGCCCGGTGCACAAGGGCATCATCAACGATGCCGGCGTGCCCTTCAGCGGCCACACCGAGTTCTTCGCCGAGCTGGCCGGGTGCGATCAGGTGGTGATGATGCTGGCCACAGAGGGGCTCCGTGTGGCGCTGGCCACCACCCACCTGCCCTTGAAGGATGTCTCCGCCGCCATCACCCAGGCCAGCCTGGGGCGCACCCTGGACATACTGCAGCAGGATCTGCAGCGCCAGTTCGGTCTGGCCAAGCCGCGCATCTATGTCTGCGGCCTCAATCCCCATGCCGGGGAGAGCGGCCACATGGGCAAAGAAGAGATCGAGGTGATCGAGCCGCTGCTGGAACAAAAACGTGCCCAGGGCATGGATCTGGTGGGGCCCCTGCCCGCCGATACCCTGTTCCAGGACAAATATCTGCGCCACGCCGATGCGGTGCTGGCCATGTACCACGACCAGGGATTGCCGGTACTCAAATACAAAGGCTTTGGACGAGCCGTCAACATCACCCTGGGCCTGCCCTTCATCCGCACCTCGGTGGATCACGGCACCGCCCTCGAGCTGGCCGGTCGCGGCCAGGCCGACATGGGCAGCCTGCTCACCGCATTGCAGCAGGCCATCAGCATGGTAAGTACACGCAATGAGTAACGACAAGGTTCACCAGGGCCACCGCGCCCGCAAGCGCTTCGGCCAAAACTTCCTTCACGACGACTACACCATAGATGCCATCGTCTCGGCCATTCACCCGCAAAAAGAAGACATCATGGTGGAAATCGGTCCGGGCCTGGGGGCGCTGACCGAGCCGGTCGCCTCCCAGGTGGACAAGCTGCAGGTGGTGGAGCTGGACCGGGATCTGGCCGCCCGCCTGCGGGAGCACCCCACCCTCAAGGACAAGCTGGTGGTGCACGAGGCCGATGCCATGCGCTTCGACTTCTCCGCCCTGGCCCAGCCGGGCCGCCGGCTGCGGGTGTTCGGCAACCTGCCCTACAACATCTCCACCCCGCTGATGTTCCACCTGCTGGAGACGGCGCCCCAGATCAGCGACATGCACTTCATGCTGCAGAAGGAAGTGGTGGAGCGGCTGGCCGCCGGCCCCGGCAGCAAGGCTTATGGCCGGCTGAGCGTCATGGCCCACTACTACTGCAAGGTGATCCCGGTGCTGGAAGTGGGCCCCGAGGCCTTCAAGCCGGCACCCAAGGTGGACTCGGCGGTGGTGCGCCTGGTGCCTCACGAGACCCTGCCCTTCCCGGCCAAGAACCTCAACCACCTGTCCCGGGTCTGCACCGAAGGCTTCGGCCAACGGCGCAAGACCATCCGCAACTGCTTCCGCAACTTCATCACGCCGGAGCAATTGACCGCGCTGGGCATAGATCCTACTCTGCGACCAGAGAACCTCTCCCTGGCCCAGTTTGTGGACATCGCCAACTGGCTGACCGACCACCAAGAAGGATAAGCATGCCAAGCCGTCTGCAGATCCGCGCCACCCCCCAGTATCAGGCCGAGCTGTCGAATGCAGACGAGGCCCGCTACTGCTTCACCTATCACATCGAGATAGTCAATCAGGGAGAGGAGCGGGTCCAGCTGCTGGAGCGGGAATGGCTGATCACCGACGGTGACGGCCAGCAGCAGACGGTGCGCGGCCCCGGGGTGGTGGGGGAGCAGCCCTTCATCGCCCCCGGCGAGACCTTCGACTATCAGAGCAGTGTCACCCTGCGCACCCCGCTGGGCTTCATGACCGGCTTCTATCAATTCCAGGATCAGCAGGGTGGCCTGTTCAAGGCCGAGATCCCCCTGTTCACCCTGGCCGTTCCCCATCTGCTGCATTAAGCGTCTGGTTGTATGGCTATCTATTGTGTTGGAGATGTTCAGGGCTGCCTGGACGAATTGCTGGCCCTGCTGGCGCTGGCGCGTTTTGACGCCCGCCACGATGAGCTGTGGCTCACCGGCGATCTGGTGGCCAGGGGCCCCAAGTCCCTGGAGACATTGCGCTTTGTGAAAGGACTGGGCGCGCAGGCCACCACTGTGCTGGGCAACCATGATCTGCACCTGCTGGCCACCGCATCCGGCCATGCCCAGCCCAAGAAGAAAGACAAGCTGGAGGCCCTGTTTGCCGCCCCGGACAAGGAGGAACTGCTGGACTGGCTGCGCCACCGCCCCCTGCTGGCCGAACACCCCAGGGTCCCCTTGATGATGTGCCACGCCGGCCTGTCCCCCCAATGGGATCTGGACCATGCCCGGGAGGCCGCCCGGGAGGTGGAGGCCCTGTTGCAGAGCGACCATGCCGACTGGCTGCTGAGCCACATGTATGGCAACGAGCCGGCCCACTGGGATGATCGCCTGGCGGGCCTGCCCCGCTGGCGTTACATCATCAACTGCTACACCCGGATGCGCTTCTGCTATCCCGATGGTCGGCTGGACTACCGCGCCAAGGGCTCGCCAACCCAACCGCCCCCCGGCCTGCGGCCCTGGTTCGAGCTGCGGCCCCGTGCCGAACACGAGCCTACCCTGCTGTTTGGCCACTGGGCGGCCCTGATGGGTAACTGCAAGGTGCCGGAGATCTATGCCCTGGACACGGGCTGCGTCTGGGGCAACAGCCTGACGCTGCTGCGCTACGAAGACAGGGCCATCTTCTCCCTGGGTTGCCCCGCCTACGCCAGCGGGGACTGACCGCGGGAACGCCGCTAGGCGCGGATCAGGGTCTCGAAGCGATAGGGATAGGGGTTTTTCTCATCCGGCTCATGGGCCTCTGAGGCGATACAGTGCCAGCCAAGCTGCTCGTAGGGCGGGAAGCGGGTATCCCCCGCCACCGCCAGATCGATGTGGGTCAGATAGAGACAATGGGCCAACCCCAGGGCCTGGGCATAGAGCTGGCCACCGCCGATGATCATCACCTCGTCACAGCCCGCCACGGCGGCTAACGCCTGCTCCAGACTGCCTGCCACCGCCACACCGTCCGCCTGCCAGGCCGGATCCCGGGTGATCACCAGATTGCGCCGGCCGGGCAGGGGGCGCCCTATGCTCTCGAAGGTGCGGCGACCCATGACCACCGGCTTGCCCAGGGTCACGGCCTTGAAATGGCGCAGATCCGCCGGCAGATGCCAGGGCATGGCGTTGTCGGCACCTATGACTCTGTCATGGGCCATGGCGACGATCAGGGAGATTTTCATGCTCATACTATGGGTCGGTTCCGGAACAGGATAAGCGGCGGGATCGCCAGGCCGAAGCTCAGCGCCACCAGGATATAGAGGGTCTGCAGGCCATTCTCGATGGCGGCGCTGATCAGGTGGCTGCTGGCCCCCTCGTTGTTCATGGTCATCACGGCGATGATGGTGTTGAAGGCATACTTCCCCGGGATCATGGGGATGATGGAGGCCACGGTAAACACGGGTCTGGGCACCAGCTGCCGGCGTGCCACATAGACAAACAGCAGGCCCACCGCCGCACTGGCCACTAGCGTGCCCCACTCGATGGGCATGCCCCAATGGATAAGGATGGTACGCAGGCTGTGGGCGAAGGCCCCGCCCATGGCGCAGTACTTGAGGAAGCGGGGCGGCACCGAGAAGATCATGGCAAAGCCCACCGCCGGAATGGCCGACCAGAAGGCATCCCACAGCGCCAGGATTAGAAACTCCCTCATGGCTGCCACCCCCACACCCCGGTGAGCTTCATGGCCAGCACTATGCCGGTGGTGGCACTCAGGGTCAGCATGGTGGCGGTGAGCCAGCGGGCCAGCCCCATGTTGTAGTAGCCCTTGACCACATCAAACACCGCATTGATCAGGGGGAAACCCGGCACCAACAGCAGCACACAGGCCGCCATGGCCAGCTCCGGCTTCTCGCCCCAGCCGAACATGATGGCTGAACTGGCCAGCACGGTGGAGACGAAGGCGGTGGCGGCGAAATTGAGCAGCGGGCTGAAGTGGTGGGCGGCGAACTGCTGACGCACCCACATGGCCACGGCGGCCGCCACGCAGGTGACCCCGAAGACCGGCCAGTCACCACCGAACAACAGGCTGAAGCTGCCGCAGGAGAGGCCTATCATCAGCACCACCAGGTAACGGTTATACCGGTAGGGGCGGATCTCCTCCAGATGGCGACGCACGTCGTTGACGTTCTCCAGCAGGCCCCGCTCGGTGAGCACGCAGATGCGCTGAATGGCACACAGCACCCCCATGTGGATGCCGAACTCATGGATGCGGCGGGTGGTGGTGATGCAGGAGCCGTGGTTGAGGGTGGTCAAGATGATGGCGCTGGGGGTGATGGCCATCTCCACGCTCTCCACCCCCAGGGCCAGGCCCAGGCGGGTGGTGGTCTGCTCTATGATGCGGCTCTCGGCGCCGCAGGAGGCCAGCATCTGCGCCGCCTTGACGATGACGCGCGTCACCTCGGTCTGGGCGTCGCGGCTTAAATTTTCACGGGTCTGTGACATGGGCTCATCCCTGAACGTGTCGATAGCAACTGACAGAGTCAGCCGCACGAGTATACCGGCCAGCCCTGGGCACAGGCCAACCTAGCATTAAGTGTGCCGCAAAACGTTCTCCCCCGCCATGCGGTGGATCAGGCTTGTCAGCAGACTGATCTGCAATCCCATCTGGTAGATGAGCCAGGCATAGCCCTGGGCATTGAAGCCGGCCGCATCCCCCGCCAGCTCCTCTTGCATCTGCAGCTTGAGCCGCTGCAGACCGCCGTCATCCTTGGGCGGCAGGAAGGGACTCTCCCCGGCACAAAACGCCGCCAGGGCCAACAGCTGCTGCCCCATCTGCTTGGCCTGCAGGCTGATGGCGTAATGCCGCTGAATGCTCAGGGCGCTGGCACTGTTCTCCCAGCGGGTCTGGGCCAGCAACTCCAACAGCAGCAGACAGCGCGCCTGGGCCTGGATCAGTTCACCTATCTCGCCATCAAAGCGCCGCAGCCGCCGGCTCTCCAGGGTCACGGAGCGGCGCAGTCCCTTCTGCCGCTGCACCCGCTGATCGATACCGGACAACAGGCTGCGGGTGCGCAGCGGCCGGTGCACGTTGGTGGACAGGTGCATCTGCCAGACCTTGGCCATCCGCATCAGGCTGTCGGAGAGCAGCCAGCGCCACTCGTTGCGGGCCCGCAACGGCAACACCAGCTGGGACACCGCCACGGCGATGAAACAGCCCAAGAGGATGGTGCCGGTGCGCCAGACCGCCTCCGTCATCCCTTGCTTGCCACCGTCGATGACGATCATCAGGGTAAAGCCCGCCACCAGGTAGGAATACCCCATGCGACCACTGGCGCGGTAGGCGGTGAGAGCGATCCCCAACAGGGTCAGGCCGGCGATGACCGCCGGGTTGGCGGTCAGGCTCAGGATCAGGATGCCGTACAGCGCCCCCAGTATGGTGCCCACCACCCGCTGCAACGACTTCTCCAGTGTGCCGCCGACCTGCGGCAGGGTCAGCATGATGATGACGATGGTCACCGAGGTCCAGGCGAAATAGGGCACCGGATAGAGGTCGTTGATCAGGTGGGCGATGAGCAGCGCCAAGGAGATCTTGAAGACGTGAATGACACGGATGTGGCGGTAGATGAAGCGCGCCAGGGGCGAGGCAGGAGCAAATACGCTCATGGGAACCAACTCCAGAACCAAAAAAGCCCTCCGCGAGGCGGAGGGCTTCCGAGCTTAACGGGTGTAGATGATCTCTACGTCGTAATCATCCTCGTCCCAGTCATCGTCATCATCGTCGTCGTCGACCTCCTGCTCGGCCGCTTGGATGGCCTGCTTGTGGTAGTCATCCCACATGAATTCGACCCGGTCAGGCTGCTGTGCCGCCACCTCGCTCAGCTGCGGCAGGGTTTCCAGCAACTTGATGACGTCGTAGCAGATGGGATCCGTGCCTTCCTTGTTGAAGGCTGAGATACGGTAGACGGGACCTTCCCAGCCCAGCGCCTCGGTGACCCGCGCTATGATCTCGTCCGCCTCTTCCGGCAACACCAGATCCAGCTTGTTGAACACCAGCCAGCGGGGCTTGGCCGCCAGCTCAGGGCTGTACTTCTCCAGCTCGTGGATGATGGTCTGGGCGTTTTGCGCCGGATCCGAGCCATCCACCGGCAGAATATCGATCAGGTGCAGCAGCACCCGGCACCGCTCCAGGTGCTTGAGGAAGCGGATCCCCAGACCGGCCCCTTCGGCCGCCCCCTCGATGAGGCCGGGAATGTCCGCCACCACGAAGGACTTCTGGGACTGCACCCGCACCACCCCCAGGTTAGGCACTAGCGTGGTGAAGGGATAGTCCGCCACCTTGGGACGGGCCGCCGACACGGCGCGGATGAAGGTAGACTTGCCGGCATTGGGCAGCCCCAGCAGGCCCACGTCGGCCAGCAGCAGCAGCTCCATACGCAGCTGGCGGATTTCCCCCGGGGTGCCGTTGGTCTTCTGCCGCGGCGCGCGATTGACCGAGCTCTTGAAGCGGGTGTTGCCCAGACCGTGGAAACCGCCCTTGGCCACCATCAGCTTCTGACCGTGCTGGGTCAGATCCCCCAGGATCTCGCCGGTATCCTCATCCCGCGCCCGGGAGCCGACCGGGACGGTCAACACCAGATCCGCGCCACGGGCCCCGGTACAGTTGGCGCCACGGCCATTCTCACCCCGTCCGGCGGCATGGAAACGCTCGAAACGGTAGTCGATCAGGGTGTTGAGGTTCTCGTCGGCCAGCAGATAGACGTCGCCGCCATCACCACCGTCGCCACCATCCGGTCCCCCCTTGGGGATATATTTTTCACGGCGGAAACTGACACAGCCGTTGCCACCATCCCCGGCTTCGACCCGGATCAGCACTTCATCGACAAACTTCATACACTCACATCCCCTTACACCCGGTCTCACCGGATGCCATTAAAGAGAACCAACCTCACGCCCGGCGACGCAGATAATCCAACAGCCCATTGCCCAGCACCGTCAGCTGAGCGCCGCCCACCACCAGACAGGCCCCCAGGATGGCCCAGCCATCCGGTGCCCGCCGGGCAAAGCCAGGCCACAACATCTCCAGCAGCTGGCTCAGCAATATGGTCACCAGCGGTACCTGGGTCAGCACGGCGCTGATCTTGGTGGCCGACCAGAAGCACAACGCCTCAGAAAAAGCCCCATACGACACCACCGTATTCAAGCTGGCAAACAGCAAGATCCACCACAGGGTGCCGGACATGGGGATCAGCTCGGCGGGGGCAGAGAAGGGCAGATAGGCCAACGCACACGCCAGATACACCACCAGCATCACCTGCTGCGCCGGCACCCCCTGGATCAGGCGCTTCTGAGCCAGACCATAGCAGGCCCAACAGCTGGCAGCCACTATGGCCAACAGTATCCCCAGGCTCTCGCCGGCCAGCTGGGATACCAGCAGAGCCAAGCGGTCATGGAAAAACAGTATCAGCCCCACCAGCAACAGCAAGGCCCCTAACTGCTGCACCCGGGTAAAGGTCTCCCGATACAGCAAGACACTCATCAGCATCAGCAAGATGGGGCCCAGCTGGATCAAGACATTGAAGCTTTCCGGATCCAGCCGCTGCAGCGACAGCAGGCAGAACAGATAGTTGAGCCCCAACCCCAACACCGCCACCGCCAGCAGCCCCTTGTGCCGCAACAGGTGGGTCAGACTGGGCAACCCCTGTCGCCACGCCAGGCCGGCGCCCAACAGCAGGGCGGACAGGGAGAAGCGGAACCAGGTCAGGGTAAAGGGATCCAGCACCGCCAGCAGCTGGTGCAAGGCGATAGGCAAGGCACCCCACAACAACATGGTGGTACAGGCCAGGACAAAACCTAAAGCGGGGCGTTCTTGCATGGGCTACCCAAAACAAAAGGCCCCGCCAATGGCAGGGCCTCTTTTAACCAGTCCGGAATTACTCAGCAACGATGCTGACGTACTTACGATTCTGCGGACCCTTCACCTCGAACTGAACCTTGCCGTCAGCCAGGGCGAACAGAGTGTGATCCTTGCCCAGGCCTACGTTCACACCAGCGTGGAACTTGGTACCACGTTGACGAACGATGATGTTACCAGCCAGAACAGACTCACCACCGAAACGCTTCACGCCCAGGCGCTTACTTTCGGAATCACGGCCGTTACGAGAAGAACCGCCAGCTTTTTTGTGTGCCATCTCTTGGGTCTCCTATTATGCAGAAATGCCAGTGATCTTGACTTCGGTGAACCACTGACGGTGGCCCTGTTGCTTACGGTGGTGCTTACGACGACGGAACTTAACGATCAGCACCTTGTCGCCACGACCATGAGCAACCACTTCAGCGGTGACCTTGCCACCAGCCACGAAGGGAGCACCCACCTTAACGTCTTCGCCTTGGGCGACCATCAGGACCTTATCGAACTCAATGGTGGCACCAGTTTCTGCTTCCAGCTTCTCCAGGCGTACTACCTGACCTTCAGCGACACGGTGCTGTTTTCCGCCACTTTGGATAACCGCGTACATGTTCAAACTCCAATACGGCACCTGTTTTTGCCAACGCAATCAGGTACACAAAAACTTAATGACAATGGGCGCGCATTCTACGCAACTTGCCTGGGGGTGGCAAGAGGGATCTGCCGGAAAAGTTCAATTGCTGATCAATTGACGGCACGCGCACTCCCGCGCGTCGGGCACTGCACTCCCCGGCCATTTCATGTAGAATCCATGCCATTGTTACCGGGACGTGAATGCCCTAATGGACGCAGTATCTAGACCTATGGCTCAAAACGCAATCACAGAGTTGTCAGCCCAGGACATGCAGGCGGTCAACGCCTTGATCATTCAACGGCTGCAGTCCGATGTCAGCCTGATCAACCAACTGGGCTACTACATCATCAGCGGTGGCGGCAAGCGCATGCGTCCCCTGCTCACTGTGCTCAGCGCCAAGGCCTTAGGCTACCAGGGTGATCTGCATATCAAGCTGGCCTGCATCATAGAGTTCATTCATACCGCCACCTTGCTGCACGATGACGTGGTGGACGAGTCCGAACTGCGGCGCGGCCGGGATACGGCCAATCAGCTGTTTGGCAATGCCGCCAGCGTGCTGGTGGGGGACTTCCTGCATACCCGCTCCTTCCAGATGATGGCGGAGCTGGGCAACCTGAGGGTGATGGAGATCCTCTCGGAGGCCACCAACATCATCGCCGAAGGCGAGGTGATGCAGCTGATGAACTGCAACGATCCCGACACCAGCGAGCAGCAATACCTCTCGGTGATCTACTGCAAGACCGCCAAGCTGTTCGAGGCCGCCACCCGGCTAGCCGCCGTGCTCAGTCAGCAACCCGCCCACATAGAGCGGGCCATGCAGGAGTATGGCAAGCACCTGGGTACCGCCTTCCAACTGGTGGACGACGTGATGGACTACACCTCCGCCGCCGATGACATGGGCAAAAACGCGGGTGACGACCTGGCCGAAGGCAAACCCACCCTGCCCCTCATCCATGCCCTGGCCAATACCTCGGGTGACGAGCATGCCCTGTTGCGGGCAGCCGTGGTGGAACGCAACGGCATGGCACACTTCGACGCCATCCTGGCGTTGCTAAAACGGACCGGCGCCTTCGAATACAGCCTGGCCCAGGCCAGACGCGAAGCCGATACGGCCATCGCCGCCCTGGCCCCCTTGCCGGATGGCCCCTATAAGCAGGCCCTCTGTCAGCTGGCCGAGATGGCCATCGCCCGCAACCACTAAGGCACCCAGCGCGCTTAGCCCGGTGGGCTGCGGCACCATCAGGCGAAAAAGCAGAAGGCCGGTCAATGACCGGCCTTCTTTAGTGCATCGACATCGCCTCAGTCGGCAAAGGGGTGACGCAGTATGATGGTCTCATCCCGATCCGGACCGGTGGAGACGATATCCACCGGCACGCCGGTGATCTCCTCGATGCGGCGGATGTAAGCACGGGCATTCTCCGGCAGTTCTGCCAGGCTCTTCACCCCGAAGGTATTCTCGCTCCAGCCAGGCAGGGTCTCAAACTCGGGCTCCACCTGCTCGTAACCGTCGGCGGCCATGGGGGGCACATCGCGGATCTCGCCGTTGGGGAAACGGTAGCCGGTGCAGATCTTCACCTCGGTCAGCCCATCCAGCACATCCAGCTTGGTCAGGCAGAAGCCAGAGAGTGAGTTGATCTGGATGGCCCGCTTCATGGCCACCGCATCGAACCAGCCACAGCGGCGCTTACGGCCGGTGGTGGCGCCGAATTCCTGACCCTTCTGTCCCAGACGCTCACCGATCTCATCGAACAGCTCGGTGGGGAAGGGACCCGCGCCCACGCGGGTGGTATAGGCCTTGGCAATCCCCAGCACATATTCCACGTAACGCGGACCAAAGCCGGAGCCGGTGGCCACACCACCGGCGGTGGTGTTGGAAGAGGTCACGAAGGGGTAGGTGCCATGGTCGATGTCCAGCAAGGTGCCCTGGGCCCCCTCGAACATGATCTTGTCACCGTTGCGGCGCGCCCGATCCAGCAGATCGGTCACATCCACCACCATACCGGTCAGCAACTCGGCATAGCCCTTAGCCTGTTCCAGTACCTCGTCGTAGGAGACGGCTTCCACACCATAGTACTGGGTCAGCTGGAAGTTGTGATACTCCAACACCGTCTTGAGCTTATCGGCAAACTGAGCCATGTCGAACAGGTCGCCTACCCGCAGGCAGCGACGGGCCACCTTGTCTTCGTAGGCCGGGCCAATACCGCGTCCCGTGGTACCTATGGCCTTCTTGCCCAGGGCCTTCTCACGGGCCTGATCCAGGGCGATGTGGTACGGCAGGATCAGCGGGCAGGCCTCGCTCAGCAGCAAACGCTCGCGCACCGGGACCCCGCGGGCCTCCAGGGTGGTCATTTCCTTGATCAAAGCTTCGGGAGACAGCACGACGCCGTTGGCGATGATGCACTTGCAGTTGTCGCGGAGGATCCCGGACGGGATCAGATGGAGGACGGTTTTTTCACCGCCAATGACCAGGGTATGTCCGGCATTGTGGCCGCCCTGATAACGAACTACGTATTGCGCCTTGTCGGTCAACAGATCGACGATCTTACCCTTGCCTTCGTCACCCCACTGGGTGCCCAAGATTACGACACTCTGTCCCATCTTTCGTATCTACAATGTGGTTAAAAATGGATTCTAACAAAGTTTGACCAGGCTCGGAACGCCAAAATGGCCAGAAAATGGCCAGTCAAACCCACCTAAATGGCTACCTATCCCTGGTGCAGCCAGGTCAACACCAAGACAGCTCCGATCGCAACCATTACCCCGCCAATCCGTCGTGCCTTGCCTGGCACCAGCTGCGCCAACTCGCGCAACCCGCTCAGCCAGGCACGGGGAAAACACAGGGGCAACACGCCCTCCAGCAGCAGCCAGAGGCCGAGAAACAGCGTCAAATCATGCATGAATTTACCCGGGCAGGAAAATAAAAATGGGGTCTGACTCAGACCCCATGGTGTTTACCCGCAATTCCAGTCTATTTGCCTGTCTGCGAGTCAAAATAGCGGAAGAAATCGCTATCGGGTTTCAGCACCATCACATCGCGGCCGCTGTCGAAACTCTTTCTGTACGCCTCCAGGCTGCGAACAAAGCCAAAGAACTCGGGGTTCTGCTTATAGCTGTCGGCATAGACGCGGGCCGCCTCGGCGTCCCCTTCCCCCTTCAGCTTGCTGGCATTGCGCTCGGCATCGGCGATCATCACAGTCACCCGGCGATCGATGTCGGCGCGGATAAACTCGGCCTTCTCCCGCCCCTGGGATCTGTGCTCCCGGGCCACGGCGTTACGCTCGGCACGCATCCGCTGATAGATGGAGTTGGACACCTCCAGCGGCAGGTTGATCTGCTTGATCCGCACATCCACCACCCGGATGCCCAGCTCGGAGGAGCGTGCCATCCGCTTGAGGGCCTCTTCCATCACCTCGGTCCGCTCACCGGAGACGATGTCCTTGATGGTACGGCTACCGATCTCGGAACGCAGACCGTTGTTGATCTTGCGCTTGAGCAGGGACTCCGCCTGCAGGCGGCTGCCACCACCGGTGGCCAGATAGAACTTGGCAAAGTCTTCGATACGCCATTTGACGTAGGAGTCGATGATCAGGTCCTTCTTCTCGGAGGTGACGAAGCGGTCCTCCTGACCATCCAGGGTCTGGATACGGGCATCCAGCTTACGGACGTCATCGATGAGCGGCACCTTCCAGTGCAGGCCCGGTTCGTAGACCAAGGGCTCGGTACTGTCGGCAATCCGCTTCACCTTGCCAAATTGCAGGACTATGCCCCGCTCCCCTTCCTTAATCACAAACACGGACGAGGCGAAGATAAGGGCGATCACGGCCACAGCGGCCAACACAATACGTTTCATCGCTTAATATCTCCCGCTGCTGAATCGGTCGGAACTGCGCAAGGGGCTGCTATTCACCCCATCAGCGGTATCAGAGGTGGACTTGTCGCCGCTGTAATTGCTTGACGGCGTACTCAGCCGCGCGGCCGTGCTACCGCTGGCCGGCTTGTCGGTACCGCCGGTGGCACCCAGCTTGTCCAATGGCAGATACACCAGGCTGTTGCTGCCCTCGGGCAGATCCACCAGCACCTTGTTGGCCTTCTGGTAGATCTCTTCCATGGTTTCCAGATACAGACGCTTGCGGGTCAGCTCAGGCGCCGCCAGGTACTGGGGCAGCAGCTGATTGAAGCGCGCCACTTCCCCATTGGCCTTCAGCACCGCCTGCTCCTTGTAGCCCAGGGCCTCCTCTTCCAGGCGCTTGACCTGGCCACGGGCCTTGGGTTCCACCTCACGGGCATAGGCTTCCGCCTCCCGGATGAAACGCTCTTCGTCTTCCTGGGCGGAGATGGCATCGTCAAAGGCGTCCTTCACCTCTTCCGGCGGTCGCGCCGGCAGGAAGTTGACGTCCACCACCACGAGCCCCATCTTGTAGGGGTCGGTGATCTGCTCCAGCACCTGCCAGGTGTCCTGGCGCACCTTCTCCCGGCCCTTGGTCAGCACATCATCCATGTTGGTATGACCCACCACGTAGCGCAGGGCGCTGTCGGTGGCCTGGCTGAGGCTGTCCACCGGATTGGTGACGCTGTACAGGTACTCCCGCGGGTCAGCGACGCGATACTGCACATCCATCTCCACCCGCACCACGTTCTCATCCTGGGTGAGCATGAAGCCGGAGGCGGAGAGTGACTGCACAGACTCCACATCCACCGGGCGCACGTCGTCGATGAAGGTGGCCTTCCAGCGCAGGCCGGGCTCCACGATCTCATGGAATTTACCAAAGCGGGTCACGACACCCCGCTCGGCTTCCTTGATGGTATAAAAGCCACTGACCGCCCAAACCACAACGACCACGGCCAGCACCACGGCCAACCCCAGCAGACTGAATTCGCCGCCGGGACGGCGACCGCCCCCCAGCACAGACGAGACTTTCTGCATCAGGCTGCGCAGCAGCTTGTCCAAATCAGGCGGCGCCTGATTCTTCCCCGAGTTGCTCCAAGGATCGCGATCCTTTCCGCCATTACCGGGCTCGTTCCAAGCCATTCCCATCTCCAAAATCAATGTGATGTGTTCAACTGTAACAAGCTATCAAGCGACAATAAAGGTCAGCAACGCATCCCCTTCCTGCTTGACGAGCCTGTGCCAATCCGTCCTAGGAAGCCTCACTTGCATCCGTGTGCTGCCATCCTCGGCAAACTCCTCCTGCTGCACCGCCCCCATGGCAAACAGGCGGCTGCGCAAGCGCCCCGCCGTCATCGGCAGCGACAATTGAAACTCAACATAGCTGACCGCCAGCAATTCGTTCAGTGCGGCCAGTAGCAAATCACAACCGGCGCCGGTCAGGGCAGAGAGATAAACCGCCCGGGGACGACCGTCCTCGTCCCGCTCCAACCGGGGCTCCCCGCCGGCCAAGGCATCCACCTTGTTGAACACCAGCAGTTGCGGCACCTCGGCGGCCTCAATCTCCTCCAGCACCAGCTGAACCTGATGCATATTGTCGGCCATCCTCTCGTCGGCACAGTCGATGACATGCAGCTGCAGGTCCGCCTCACGGGTCTCCTGCAGGGTGGCCTTGAAGGCCGCCACCAGATCATGGGGCAGATGACGGATAAACCCAACCGTGTCCGCCAGGATCACGGTGCCCACTTCGGGTAACTCGATGCGCCGCAGGGTGGGATCCAGGGTGGCAAACAGCTGGTCGGCCGCATAGACCTCGGCACGGGTGATACGATTGAACAGGGTGGACTTACCGGCATTGGTGTAGCCCACCAGGGAAACCACGGGGATCTCGTTACGCTGACGCGCCCGCCGTCCCTGCTCCCGCTGCTTCTCCACCTTGGCCAGGCGACCGACTATGCTACCGATCCGCACCCGCAACAGTCGCCGGTCGGTTTCCAGCTGGGTTTCCCCCGGACCTCTCAAGCCGATCCCCCCTTTCTGGCGCTCGAGGTGAGTCCAGCCCCGCACCAGGCGGGTAGAGAGGTGACGCAGCTGAGCCAGCTCCACCTGCAGCTTGCCCTCGTGGGTACGGGCCCGCTGGGCGAAGATATCCAGGATCAGGGTGGTGCGGTCCAGCACCCGGCACTCAAACAGCCGCTCCAGGTTACGCTCCTGGGCCGGACTCAGGGCGTGATTGAAGATCACCAGATCGGCGCCCAGCTGACGCACCTCGTGGGCAATCTCCTCGGCCTTGCCGGTGCCGATAAAATACTTGGCGTGCGGGGCGGTGCGGCGCGTGGTGAACACCGCCAAGGGCGTGGCGCCCGCCGAGGTCACCAGCATCTTCAGCTCGGCCAGATCCTCGTTGGCACTCTCATCGGAAAAATCGACATGCACCAGGACGGCCTGTTCGCCGGCCTCATAACGGTCAAACAAGCTTTAGCTCCTTGTCAGAGAGGGCCCGAGGCAGAACGCCTGGGGCCGGACTCTCTGGCAGACAATACAAACGGGTAGCGCAGGAGAAGATTACTCTTCCCCTTGTTGTGGCTCGCCGGCAGGCGCCCCGCCAGTGGCCTGATGATGGGGCACGGGGCGCGCCGGGACCACGGTAGAAATGGCGTGCTTATACACCATCTGGCTGACGGTGTTCTTCAGCAGGATGACAAATTGATCGAAAGACTCTATCTGCCCCTGCAGCTTGATGCCGTTGACCAGATAGATGGAAACAGGGATACGCTCCCGCCGCAACGCATTGAGAAACGGATCCTGCAGTGATTGCCCCTTAGCCATTACTTAATCCTTATTGTTTGTAGTAGTTGATTTAAAAGCGCTCAGGTGACCCGATTATACAGACAGGCCCCAAATCTAACCAATCTTGCGTAATAGTATCTCTACATTGTCAGGTGCATCGCTGTCCAGCCATGAGACCTCGGACCAGCCACGCAACCAGGTCATCTGGCGCTTGGCCAGCTGACAGGTGGCCACTATGCCACGATAGACCATTTCATCGTAGTCCATCTCACCATCCAGATGAGCCCACATCTGACGATAGCCCACACAGCGAATGGACGGCAGGCCGGGATGCAGATCGCCCCGGGCACGTAACCCCACCACCTCCCGCTCGAAGCCTGCCGCCAGCATCTGGTGAAACCGCTGGGCGATGCGCTCGCGCAGCAACTCCCGCGTCTGGGGAGCAATGGCAAATTGGCAGACCCGGTAAGGTAACGTCTCGCCCTGGGTCCTTGTCAAATCGGTTAAGGTACGTCCTGTCAGTCGGAATACCTCCAGCGCCCGGCTCAGGCGCTGGGGATCGTTGGGATGGATCCGCGCGGCGGCCACCGGATCTATGTCCGCCAGTTCCCCATGCAGCGCCAACCAGCCCCGTTGCTGGGCCTCTCGCTCAATCTGGGCCCGCACCGCCTCATCGGCGGCAGGCAGCGGCGAGAGCCCCTCCAGCAGCGCCTTGTAATAGAGCATGGTGCCGCCCACCAGCAGCGGGATGCGCCCCTGGGCGCTGATCTTGGCCATCTCGGCCAGGGCATCCTGGCGAAAATCCGCCGCCGAATAGCTCTCGGCGGGATCGCGAATATCGATGAGGCGGTGGGGGGCCTGGGCCAGTTCGGCCGCCGAGGGCTTGGCCGTGCCTATGTCCATGCCGCGATAGATGAGGGCCGAGTCGACGCTGATGATGTCGCAGGGCAGACGCCGGATCAGCTCCATGGCCAGGGCCGTCTTGCCGGATGCGGTCGGCCCCATCAAAAAAATCGCTAAGGGCCGCTCACTCACGCTCCCACTCCTGTATCCATTGCTGCAAAGGTAAAGTGCGATAACAACCCGCCGGCCAGGAAGCCTGCCCCAGCTGCTGCCATTGCAGCAACAGGCTGTGTCCCTGGGCCAGATCATAGTGCCGCCCCGTCACCGCCTGCCGGGCCAGCCAGTGGCACAGCGCTGTGATGGTCTCGGGCGTCGGCGCCGCCAACGAGGCCAATTGCGCCAGCAGGGCCGGCAAGGTGTCCGCCAGGCTGGTCTGGCGCAAGGCCGCGGGCACCCGATAGACCATGAGGGTACCCGCACTGGCCGGCTTGTACTCCAGTCCCAACTGGGTCAGCCAGACGGCGTGACTGGTGAGCACCGCCTGCAGCTCGGCGCTCAGGCTCAGCCGCAGGGGCATCAGCAGCGGCTGAGAGACCAGGCCCTCGGCCCAACGCTGCTGCCAGCCTTGCTGCAACAGGTACGACTCAAGCCGCCCCAGATGGCAAAGCCCCAGCCGCTCCCCCTGCCGGATCAGCAAGTAATGGGGCGCATGCAGCAGCAGCGGCTGCCAGGCCTCCTCGAGGCCGGGTAAGGCATGACCGACCGACGCCGGAGGCGCCGGCGGCACGGGGGGACTCATCAACTGCCGATAGGCGGTGGCGGCCTGCTGCAGTCGGTCACCCTCCGGCAAGGCCCGGACTGAGGAGCCCGTCGCCGCCGGCGTGGGGCGATAGCCCCCGGCATGATAGCCGTGCTCCGTGGTTTTCAGCGGGCTGTCCGGATAGGCCGACGCCTCGGCAATCTGCCAGGTCTCGGATGCGGATTCCGCCACGCCGGGACGCACGCTGCGCAGCGCCTCCCGCAACACCTGCAACAGGAAGTCATGCACCAGGCGCGCCTCATGGAAGCGCACCTCATGCTTGGCCGGATGGACATTGACATCCACCTGCCGCGGATCCAGCTCCAGGTAGAGCACATAGGCCGGCGCCAGCTCCACCCCCAGGGCCTCGACACAGGCCTGGCGGATGGCGTGGTTGATCAGCTTGTCCCGCATCATGCGGCCGTTGACGTAGCTGTATTGCAGCTCGGGCGCCGGACTGCCGTCCGCCTTGGGCGGCACCAGCCAGCCATGGAGCAGCAGCCCCTGGTGTTCGCTGCGCACCGTCAACGCCTGCTGGATGAAGCGCTCGCCGCAGGCCACCCCCACCCGGCGATTGCAGGCGGCGGGATCGCTGGCCGCCCGATACTGACGCACCGGCTTGCCATTGTGGCGCAGCACGAAGGTGACATCGAACCGACTCAGGGCCAGGCGGCGGATCAGCTCGTCGATGTGGGCAAATTCGGTCTTCTCGCTGCGCAGAAACTTGCGTCTGGCCGGGGTATTGAAGAAGAGATCCAGCACCTCCACCGTGGTGCCCACCGGATGGGCAGCCGGCCGCACCGTCACCGCCATGTCCCGCCCCTCGGCCTGGGCCTGCCAGGCCTCGGGCTGGGTAGCGGGTCGCGAGGTGAGGGTGAGACGGGACACGGAACTGATGGAGGCCAGGGCCTCGCCGCGGAAGCCCAGGCTGGCGATGCCCTCCAGATCCGCCAGGGTCGCCACCTTGGAGGTGGCATGGCGTGACAGGGCCAGGATCAGCTCATCCTTGGGGATGCCGACCCCGTTGTCGCGAATGCGGATCAGCTTGGCGCCGCCCTTCTCCACCTCGATGTCGATGCGATCGGCGCCGGCATCCAGGCAATTTTCCACCAGCTCCTTGACCACGGAGGCCGGCCGCTCCACCACCTCGCCGGCGGCGATCTGGTTGGCCAGCAAGGGTGGCAGTATCTGGATACTCATGTCAGCTGGTGGGGATGTAGATCACCTGACCGATGCGCAGCTGATCGGATTTCAGGCTATTGTGGTTGCGCAAGCGTTCCATGCTCACGCCGTATTGCTTGGCCAACCGGGAGAGGCTCTCGCCCGATTTGACCACGTGGCGGGTCTGGCTCTTGGCCCGATTGGCCAGCATGGTACCGTCCGGCGGATTGTCGGCGTAGTAGCGGTTGATGCCGTTGAAGATGGCGCGGGCCAGCCGCTGCTGGAAGGCGGTGGAGGTGAGCAGCTTCTCCTCCTGGGGATTGGAGATAAAGCCGGTCTCGATCAGCAGGGAGGGAATGTCCGGCGCCTTGAGCACCGCCAGGCTGGCGTGCTGCGGCTGATTCTTGTGCAGACGCACCTCATTACCGATATGCCGCAACACCATCTCGCCGATGGAGTAGCCTTCGCTGCGGGAGTTATCCCAGGAGAGATCCAGTATGGTCTGCGCCAGATAGGGATTGGGTTCGGCCTCGGCGATCACCTTGCCGGCGCCGCCCAGCAGCTCGGTATGCTTGTCCTGCTGCCCCAACAGCTTGTTCATCTCTCTATCCACCCGCTTGGCGGACAGGATCCAGACCGAGGCGCCCCGCGCCTGCCGGTTGGCCACGCTATCGGCATGGATGGAGATCAGCAGATGGGCCTTGTGCTTGCGGGCAATCTCGGAACGCTGGTTCAGATCGACGAAGTAGTCGCCGGTACGGGTCATCACGGCCCGCATGCCGGGTTGGCGATCGATCAGCGCCGCCAGATCCCGCGCCACCGCCAGGGTCACATTCTTCTCGTAACTGCCGTGGGGACCTATGGCTCCCGGATCCTTGCCACCGTGGCCGGCATCCACCGCCACTATGATGTCCTCCCCGGACAGGGTGCTGACCTTGCCGGGTGCCGGCTGGCTGGCCGCAACCGCCATCGGCTGGCTCGCCGCCGGTGCCGGCTTGCTCGCTTCGGCCGGCTTGGCGGCTACAACCGGCTTGGCCGGGGCCGGTTTCTGCTGCGGCAAACCCTCGAGCTCACTCACCGGAACTATCTTGCCCGCCACCATCGGCTTGGCACTCCTCACCGGCGCCCCCTGGCTCAGCGTCGGAGCCTTGCTGGCCGTGGCGGACACCGCCGCCGGCCGGCTGACATGGGGCAAGTCCACCACCAGGCGATGACCATACTGGGCCTGCGGCTTGAGGGTAAACAGGGTGGGCTTGATCTGGCTGGTGAGCTCAAACTGCCAACGCAGCGTGCCGCCCGAGGCCTGCTGACTCAGGCCGCCGATCATGGGCCCGGTTTTCGTCAGCCGCTCAGGCTTCACCCGGCTCTGGGTGTCGACCAGTTCTATGATGAGCCGCGGCGGCGAGTCCTGCAGCTGATAGTGATAGGAGGGCTTGCCCGCCAGATCGAAGACCAAACGGGTCTTCTCCTGGGTGGGGGCAATACGCAGGGACAACAGCTCGTTGGCCCAGACCGGTCCGGTCAGGCCACACAGCATCAGGAAGAGCAGGATCAAGCGTCTCAACGGCATCACAACTTGCTGATAATGGCTTCACCTACGGCGCTGCGGGCCAGCAACTCGGCCTCCCGCTCCTCGCCAACGTAACGTAACGTGATTTCCACGTCGGCCTCCGGCAACCAGCCCAGGCCCTTCTCCGGCCACTCGATCAGGCAGAGACTGTCGGGGGTAAAATAATCGCGGATCCCCATGAACTCCAGCTCTTCCGGATCGGCCAGCCGATAGAGGTCGAAATGATACACCTGCCAGGTGGGCAGCTCATAGGCCTCCACCAGGGTATAGGTGGGACTCTTGACCTTGCCCTCATGGCCGAGGCCTTGCACGAAGCCCCGACTCAGGGTGGTCTTGCCCGCCCCCAGGTCGCCATGCAGGAAGAACACGCAGGCGGTCTGACAAGCTTGCGCCAGGCGGCTGCCAAAATCGACCGTTGCCTGTTCAGAGGCCAGGCGTTCTGTGATCTTCATTGTCATCGTCCGTCTCTCGTGGATTCACCAACTGGCGAATATAGGGCAGCAGGTCGCTGGCCAGCATGCCGCGCTCACCAGAGCGGGCGGCCAGATCCCCGGCGGCGCCATGAACACAGACCCCCAACAAGGTCGCCAAGGACATGGGGAGCCCCTGGGCCCAGAGGCCGGCGATGAGGCCCGCCAGCAGATCCCCCATGCCGCCACTGGCCATGCCGGGATTGCCTCCCCGGCAGACCCACAGCCGCTCGCCGTCGCACACCAGGGTGCCCGGGCCCTTGAGCAGCACCACGCCACCATAGCGCGCCTGCAGTGCCCGCACCGCCGCAAAGCGATCGCCACTCACCTCGGCGGTGGAGCAGCCCAGCAAGCGGGCCGCCTCCCCCGGGTGGGGGGTCAGGATCCAGTTATCCCGCCGCGCCGGCGTGCGAGCCAGCCAGTTCAGGCCATCGGCATCCACCACGCTGGGCACCTCGGCGGCCAGCCAGTCGGCAAACCGGCCCTCGGCCCACTCGCTCTGCCCCAGCCCGGGGCCGAACACGGTCACCGAGGGCCAGCGCCAGTCCGGGTCGTCATCGCTTAGCATCAATTCCGGCCGGCCCGCCGCCAACAGCGGCAGATTGGCCGTGACGCTGCAGGCCCGCACCAGACCGGCCCCCGCCCGCAACGCCGATTCAGACGCCAGGCGCAGGGCCCCCGGCATGCCGGGACCGCCGCCACACAGCAGCACCCGGCCGCAATCGCCCTTGTGCAGATGCCGCGGGCGCCGCCTAAGGTACTCACTGAGCAGGCAATAATCCAGCAGGCCGCCATCGGGCGCTGCAAAATCCGTCAATTCCGGCATCCCCAAGGGATCCAGCGCCAACCGGCCCACCCATTCGGCGGCCTCCCCCGTCAAAAGGCCCCGTTTGTAACCGATAAAACTCAGGGTGTGACTGGCCCGCACCACGGCCCCCAGGGGCTGCCCCGTATCGGCCGCCAGCCCCGAGGGCACATCCACCGCTAGCACAGGCACCCGCAGCCCATTGATGGCGGCAATGTGCTCCAGCACGGCACCGCGCAAGGGTTGACTGGGCCCTATGCCCAGCAAGGCATCCACCACCAGATCCGGGGCGGCGGCGGGCAGCTCGGCCAGGGACAAGACAGGCCCCAGCGGTCGCCACTGCAGCCAGGCCTGATGGGCAGGCAGGGCCGCAGCCGGTTCCCCCAGGCCGCACACCGTCACCCGATAGCCGGCCAGGTGCAGCAGGCGAGCCAGGACATAGCCATCCCCGCCGTTGTTGCCGGCACCGCAGAAGATCCAGAGGGTGTTGGCCGCCGGCCAGTGGCGGATCAGATGGTCAAACAAGGCCTGACCGGCCCGGCACATGAGCCCATAGAGATCCAGTCCCTGCTGGCGGGCCAGCTGGGGCTCCAGGGTGCGGATCTGGGCGGCACGCCAGAGGGGATGGCCCGCCGGGGCCTGTGGTACACTTTGCGGGTTTTGCATAGACAGGGTGCCCATGACCAGCCTCGATTACACGACTTTGGCCCACCATATCAAGCTCTGGGGGCACGAGCTAGGCTTCCAGCAGGTGGGGATCTGCGACACGGATCTGCGCCCCGAAGAGCCTCGGCTGCAGGCGTGGCTCGCCAAGGGCTATCACGGCCAGATGGAGTACATGGCCCGTCATGGCCTGCTGCGGGCCCGGCCGGCGGAGCTGCTGCCCGGCACCCTGAGGGTCATCTCGGTGCGCATGGACTACCTGCCTCAGCAGGCCGGCATCGCCCGCCAGCTGTCGGATCCCACCCTTGCCTATATTAGCCGCTACGCCCTGGGACGGGATTATCACAAGGTGCTGCGCCAGCGGCTCAAGCGCCTGGCCCAGCGCATCGAGCAGGTGGTGGGCGCCCTGGGGGCCCGGCCCTTCGTCGACTCGGCGCCCCTGCTGGAGCGCCCCCTGGCGGCCAAGGCGGGCCTGGGCTGGGAAGGCAAGCACACCCTCGTCATCCATAAGGAGGCCGGCTCCTTCTTCTTCTTGGGCGAGCTGCTGGTGGATCTGCCCTTGCCGGTGGATGAGCCGGTGGCCAATCAGTGTGGCAGCTGTAGCGCCTGTCTCACCAGTTGCCCCACCGGCGCCATCATAGCGCCCTACGAGCTGGATGCCCGGCGCTGCATCTCCTATCTCACCATAGAGCACGAGGGGCCGATCCCCGAGGCGTTGCGCCCGCTGATGGGCAACCGCATCTATGGCTGTGACGATTGCCAGCTGATCTGCCCCTGGAATCGCCAGGCCGAGGCCAGTGCCGAGGCAGATTTTATTCCCCGCCCTGCCCTGCATCACGCCAGCCTGCTCGGCCTATGGCAATGGGACGAGGCCCAGTTTCTCGCCCAGACCGAAGGCAGCCCCATCCGCCGCATCGGCTATCACAAATGGCAACGCAATATTGCGGTGGCCCTGGGCAACGGGCCATACTCGGACGCGGTATGGGCGGCCCTGCAGGCCAAGCTGGAGACTGCCGCCCCCCTGGTGCAGGAGCATATCCGCTGGGCCTTGGCACAACTGCAGCGCCAAGCCCAACGCCAGCATAACAAGACAGACAGAGTCATTCGGTGCGTGCAGAAGGGCATGCCCGACCACGCTTGAGGGAGATGACAGCATGATGATATTGGGAGTGGACATCGGCGGTTCCGGCATCAAGGGCGCCATCGTCGATACCGACACAGGGCTCATCGTGGGGGAACGCCACCGCATCCCCACCCCGTTACCCGCCACCCCCGAGGCCATGGCCGAGACCCTCAAGGCCCTGGTGGCACACTTCGCCTGGCAAGGTCCGGTCGGCTGCGGCTTTCCGGCCACCATCCACCATGGCGTGGTGTTCACCGCCGCCAACATCGATGCCAGCTGGGTCAACGTGGATGCCGAGACCCTGTTCAGCCAGACCAGTGGCTGCCCCTGCTACCTGCTGAACGACGCCGATGCCGCCGGCCTGGCGGAGATGCGTTTCGGCGTGGGTCAGGACAAGGAGGGGGTGGTGATGATGATCACCATAGGCACAGGGCTGGGTTCGGCAATCTTCGTCAACGGCCACCTGCATCCCAATACCGAGCTGGGTCACCTGAAGATGAAGGGGCGCATCGCCGAACACTACTGCTCCGATGCGGTACGCCAACGGGAGGATCTGGGCTGGAAGAAGTGGGGCCGGCGCTTTAGCCGCTACCTGCAGCGCCTGGAGTTCCTGTTCAACCCGGATCTCATCATCCTGGGTGGCGGCGCCAGCCAGAAGCTGGCCAACTTCCAGGATCAGCTGTTCACCCGGGCACCTGTGGTGGCGGCCCAAAGCCTCAACCAGGCCGGCATCATAGGCGCCGCCCTGTATGCCCAGGAGCGCGTGCCGGCCCAGGCAGAGGCCTAGCTAGACATCATCCAGGCGGTGGGCATTATGCACCAGCTGATGCTGGCGGGTGCGCTCCTCCTGGACTATGCCGGCACACCAGCCCTGCAACCCCTCCTCATCCAGGTGCCGGGCCATCACCTCCAACTCGGCGATCAGGGCCTCATCCAGGGCGACGGCCTGCTCCAGGATCCCCTCCGTGCTGTCGGGCACCGGCTGGGGCAGGCTCGCCAGGGCCCCGGCAAACTGGCCGTCGGTCTGAATATCGACCCAGATTTCCTGCAAGCTGGCCGTCAGGCTCTGCTGGAGTTGCGCGGCATGGCGGGTCGCCTCTTTCTCCCGCTGTATCATGAAGTCCAACAGCAAGCGGCTGCGTTCCGCCGGCTGTTGCCGTTGCCAGAGCTGGTAGCGCTCACCTAACTGCTGATGGGCCTGATGCAGGTGCTGCAGAATATCTTTGATTTGCTGATAGCGCATGATGGGGGTCCGGGTGATTGAACCTGCCTCAAGTATAGGCAAGGGTCGGGACCCAGCAGGGATGCCGAAGACCAACGGACGAGACGTCGAAATAAACAAAGGAAGCAAGAGGCGATTTGGAGCGGGAAACGAGACTCGAACTCGCGACCCCGACCTTGGCAAGGTCGTGCTCTACCAACTGAGCTATTCCCGCAACAGGGTGTGACGTTTGGAGCGGGAAACGAGACTCGAACTCGCGACCCCGACCTTGGCAAGGTCGTGCTCTACCAACTGAGCTATTCCCGCAACGTCAGATAAAGAGGTTTCGGCATTTGGAGCGGGAAACGAGACTCGAACTCGCGACCCCGACCTTGGCAAGGTCGTGCTCTACCAACTGAGCTATTCCCGCACGGGCCGAACTTGTGATTGGAGCGGGAAACGAGACTCGAACTCGCGACCCCGACCTTGGCAAGGTCGTGCTCTACCAACTGAGCTATTCCCGCATCACAAGGCTGGCAAAGAGAATTTGGAGCGGGAAACGAGACTCGAACTCGCGACCCCGACCTTGGCAAGGTCGTGCTCTACCAACTGAGCTATTCCCGCAGCGTGCTCTCTGCACAGGCGCCGAATTATAAGGAGCGGCCGATTGATTGCAAGGGCTTTTTATCCGTTTGCTCATCCGGTAAACAGTTACCGATCAGACCGCCCACTTTTACATCAGATGGTGAAGATCCGCTCCCGGTAGAAGCGCAATTCGGCGATGGACTCGCGAATGTCATCCAGCGCCAGGTGGGTGCCCTGCTTCTTGAATTCTGCCAACAGCTCGGGTTTCCAGCGCCGGACCAACTCCTTGAGGGTGCTGACATCCAGGTTACGGTAATGGAAATAGGCCTCCGCCTCGGGCAGGTAGCGCACCATGAAGCGTCTGTCCTGGCCTATGCTGTTGCCACACATGGGCGAGGCCCCCTGGGGCACCCACTGCACCATGAAGGCCAGGCACTCGGCCTGGGTCGCCGCCAGGTCATAGGCACTGGCCTTGACCCGCGCCACCAGGCCGGAGGCGGTATGGGTACGGGTACACCAGTCATCCATGGCCTCCAGCACCTCGTCCGGCTGATGCACGGCGATCACCGGCCCCTCGGCCAGCACATTGAGATCCTTGTCGGTGACGATCATGGCGATCTCCAGCACCTTATCGGTGTCCGGATTGAGGCCAGTCATCTCCATGTCCAGCCAAATCAGGTTTTGTGCGTCTTGAGTCATATCAGATCCTAGGGCCGGCCCGCGCCGGTGCTTTTGCGGGACAATTGCTTCATCACCCATGTATCATACTGGCTTTGTTTCGATTTACTAACTGCAGTCCCAGGTCTTGAAAAAACACAAACTCAGCCATGGTCAACAACGCCGGGTCCAGGCCAATCAACAACGCCGCCTGAACAAGGCCGAGCCGCAGCCCGACGACAGCCTGCTGGGCCCCGCCCAGGAAGGCTTGGTGATCAGCCGCTTCGGCAAGCATGCCGACATTGAGGACGCCCAGGGGCAGATCCAGCGCTGCAACCTGCGCCGCACCATCAAGAGCCTGGTCACCGGCGACAAGGTGGTCTGGCGCGCCGGTGACGCCGCCCTGGATGGCATCAGTGGCGTGGTGGAGGCGGTGCATCCGCGCCTGAGCCTGCTCTCCCGGCCGGATTTCTATGACGGCATCAAGCCGGTGGCGGCCAACATAGAGCAGATGATCATCGTCTCGGCTGTGGTGCCGGAATTTTCCCGCAACATAGTGGATCGCTATCTGGTGGCGGCGGAGAACGTCGAGATCCCGCCCCTGCTGCTGCTCAACAAGATCGATCTGCTGGATGAGGCGGCCCGCGCCAAGCTCGACGATGAGCTGCGCAGCTACGAGGCGCTGGGTTATCCCGTGCTGTGCGTCAGCACCCGCACCGGCGAGGGACTGGCGGAACTGCAGGCCCGGCTGCAAGGCAAGATCAGCGTGTTTGTCGGCCAGTCCGGGGTGGGCAAGTCCTCCCTGGTCAACGCCCTGATGCCCGAGGCGGCGGCCATCATAGGCGAGGTGTCGGATCTGTCGGGCCTGGGTCAGCACACCACCACCACGGCCCGCCTCTATCATTTTCCCAGCGGCGGGGATCTCATCGACTCACCGGGGATCCGCGAATTTGCCCTCTGGCATCTGGAGCCGGAACGGGTCAGTTGGTGCTTCGTGGAGTTCCGTCGCTACCTGGGCGGCTGCAAGTTCCGCGACTGCAAACACGGCAAGGATCCCGGTTGCCTCATTCGTGAGGCCGTGGAGCGGGGCGAGATCCATCCCGAGCGCTACGAAAACTATCACCGCATTCTGGCCTCCATGACGGAGGCGCACAATGCCCGTCACCTCAACCGTCAATAGACCAAACGGATACATTAGAGACCATCATGAAGCTGCTTGATTCCGTCAAAGTTCTCAGCCAGTACCTGATGCCCAAGCATCTGATCTCCCGCCTGGTGGGCCGGCTGGCCGCGGCCCAGGCCGGCAAGTTCACCACCTGGCTTATCCGCCAGTTCATCCGGCGCTACGGGGTGGACATGGACGAAGCCCTGCACAGCGATCCGGCCAGCTACGCCAGCTTCAACGACTTCTTTACCCGGCCCCTCAAGCCCGGTCTGCGCCCCCTGGTGGACGACGCCAAGATCGCCGCCATGCCGGTCGACGGCGCCATCAGCCAGCTGGGGGACATCCAGCTAGGCCGCATCATCCAGGCCAAGGGCCACGACTTCAGCGCCAAGGGGCTGCTGGGGGGCGATCCAGCGCTGGCGGCCCCCTTCCAGGGCGGCAAGTTCGCCACCATCTACCTCTCCCCCAAGGACTACCACCGCATCCACATGCCGCTGGATGGCAAGCTGGAAACCATGATCTATGTACCCGGCGAGCTGTTCTCGGTGAACCCTTTGACCGCCGCCAACGTGCCCGAGCTGTTTGCCCGCAACGAACGGGTGGTCTGCCTGTTCAGCACCGCCGCCGGCCCCATGGCCCTGGTGCTGGTGGGGGCCACCATAGTGGCCAGCATCGCCACCGCCTGGGCCGGCACCGTCACGCCGCCGACGAAAAAGGGCGTGGTACGCTGGGACTATCCGGATCAGGAGATCACCCTGGCCAAGGGCGAGGAGATGGGCCTGTTCAAGCTCGGCAGTACCGTCGTCTGCCTGTTTGCCCCCGAGAGCCTCGAGTTTTTAGCCGACTGGCAGCCCGGTAGCCCCACCCGCATGGGCCAGGCCTTCGCCCAGCTGCACTAAGCCCACCGCGTTACCCGCTTCGCATCCTCTTCAGGCGGCCCTAGGGCCGCCTGAGTCGTCTCCCCCATCTCGCGACACCCAGCCTATAGTTATGGCGAGGGCCCGGCGCAGGCCCCAGGCTACGGGATAGATCAGGATGAACGCGGGGGCCCCGGCTCCCCACAGCCACAGTGACGGGAGTCCCCATGAAGTTGACCATTCGCAGCAAACTCATACTGGCGCTGGCCTGCCTGCTCATCCTGAGCACCGGCCTGCAGCTGCTGTTTACCCAACAGGAGCTCAGCCGCAACGCCGCCCAGCAAGTGGAGCATTTCGAGTCCGCCGTGTCCGATGCCCAGGTGAATTACCTCAAGACCTGGCTGGATAACAGCGCCAGCATAGTCGACAGCGCCAAGCTGGCAATGACGCTGGAGAGCCCTCAGGCACAGCTGCACCAGGCTCAGCTGGCCGGAAAATTTGAGATGATCTTTGCCGGCACCAGCGAAGGGCAGATGCTCACCTCCAATGACTGGCAGGCCCCGACGGGCTATGACCCGCGGCAGCGCCCCTGGTATCAGGATGCCATGGCGGCCGGCAAAATGATTGTGACCGCCCCCTATGCCGATGCCGGCACCGGCGAGCTCATCATCACCCTGGCCACCCCCTTCTCGGTGGCCGGCCGACAAGGGGTGCTGGGGGGGGACGTCAGCATCCAGAGCCTGGTGCAGAACGTCAACGCCATCCGCCAGGAGGGCATCTACGGCCTCCTGGTGGATCAGAGTGGCAACCTCATCGCCAGCCCGGACCCCAAGCAGACCCTCAAGCCCATCAGCCTGCTCAACCCCCAACTCAGCGCCCAGGCCATCGCCGAACTGGCGCGCAGTCAACGCTCGGCCGAATGGGTGATGGCCGGGGTGCCCAGCCAGGTATCGGTGCGCCAGATCCCCGGCTACCAGTGGTACTTCGCCATGGTCTACGACGAGTCCATCGCCTATGCCACATCAAGACAACAGCTCTGGCAGGCGGTGATGGCCAACCTGCTGCAGCTGCTGCTGGTGGCCGGCGTTGCCGCCTTCATCATCTCCCGCTCCCTGATGCCCCTCAAGGAGATGCGTGACGCGGTGGACGATCTGGCCCAGGGGGAAGGCGATCTGACCCGGCGCCTGCAGATCCGCCGCCAGGACGAAATCGGCGCCGTGGCCAAGCGCATCAACCTGTTCCTGGACAAGCTGCAGGACATGATGCGGGGCATCGCCGACACCTCCAGCCAGCTGGACCGGCAATCGGGCCGCTCCCATGACATGGTGTCCCAGAACAATCAGGCCCTGGCCACCCAGCAGTCGGAGATAGCCCAGATCGCCACCGCCGTGCATCAGATGTCCGCCACCGCCAACGAGGTGGCCAGCAATGCCGAGATGACCGCCGAGGCGGCCCGCAACTCCGCCGGCAGCTGTGAAAGCGGCAAGCAGGTCATCGCCCGCAACCAGGCCTCCATCACCCAGCTGGACGGCCAGCTGCGCCAGGCCTCCGGCATCATCCAGGAGCTGGAGAAGAACGCCCTGGAGATCAACACCATCCTCTCCACCATTCAGGGCATCGCCGAGCAGACCAACCTGCTGGCCTTGAATGCCGCCATCGAGGCGGCCCGCGCCGGCGAGCAGGGCCGCGGCTTTGCGGTGGTGGCCGACGAGGTGCGGGTGCTCTCCAAGCGCACCCACAGCTCCACCGAAGAGATCCGCGCCATGATAGAGACCCTGCAGCGCAACACCCAGCAGGCGGTTGCCACCATGCAGCAGAGCCAGCAGCTTGCCCAGAACAGCGTGGACTATGCCAACGACGCCACCGACGCCCTGGAGCAGATCACCCAGGCCATCACCCAGATCTCCGACATGGCCACCCAGATCTCCAGCGCCGCCGAGGAGCAGCGGGCGGTGACCGACGAGGTCGGCCGTAACATTCAGGCAACAAAAGATGTCTCGGACGCGCTGGCCGAGGCGGCCCAGACCGCCAATCAGCTGGCCACCGAGCTCAAGGCCATCGCCCAGGGCATGAGCGGCCAGGTGGGACGCTTCAAGGTTTAACCCCCAGAGACCGCCACCTGGCGGTCTTTTTTTGCCGCATTTACCACCAGCCAGGGGCAATTGTTGACGGCACGCAACATTCCCCGGCCCCCGGCTGCCAGAATGGCAACACATCGACGCGAATGGCACCTTCCGGTAAAAGGAGAGTTGTTTCGCATTTTTAGCTCATTGAGTTGAATACAATTTTGTAACACTGACACTCTAGTTTCAGTTCCTGCTGAGGCGGCATGCGGCAAGGAGCAGCCCAGTAAAGATGGATATCTGCCACTGTATCCCGTTGCCTTCACGCAACGGGTTTTCGTTCCATAGGAGGCACAAGTGGATATAGTTAAGACCGATGTCGCCATCGTAGGTGCCGGTGGCGGTGGCCTGCGTGCCGCCATTGCCATCGCCGAGAAGAATCCCGCGCTGGAGATCGCCCTCATCTCCAAGGTCTACCCCATGCGCAGCCATACCGTGGCCGCCGAAGGGGGCGCCGCCGGCGTGGTACGGGAAGACGACAGCCTGGACAACCACTTCCACGACACCGTCTCCGGCGGTGACTGGCTGTGTGAACAGGACGTGGTGGAATACTTCGTGGATCAGGCCACGCCGGAGCTGGTCCAGCTGGAACACTGGGGCTGCCCCTGGAGCCGCAAGGATGACGGTCACGTCAACGTGCGCCCCTTCGGTGGCATGAAGATACCCCGCACCTGGTTCGCCGCCGACAAGACCGGCTTCCACATGCTGCACACCCTGTTCCAGACCTCAATCAAATACCCGTCAATCAAACGTTTCGACGAACACTTCTGCCTCGACCTGCTGGTAGAGGATGGACGGGTGCAGGGGGTGATCTGCTTTGACATCCAGAACGGCGTGACACGCATGATCCAGGCCAAGTCGGTGATCATCGCCACCGGCGGCGCCGGCCGGGTCTACCGCTTCAACACCAACGGCGGCATAGTCACCGGTGACGGCATGGCATTGGCCTACCGCCACGGCGTGCCGCTGCGGGACATGGAATTCGTGCAATACCACCCCACTGGCCTGCCCGGCTGCGGCATCCTGATGACCGAAGGCTGTCGTGGCGAAGGCGGCATCATGGTCAACAAGGATGGCTACCGCTACCTGCAGGACTATGGCCTGGGCCCGGAGACCCCCTTGGGGGAAACCAAGAACAAGTACATGGAACTGGGCCCGCGGGACAGACTCTCCCAGGCCTTCTGGCAAGAGCAGCAGAAGGGCCGCACAGTGCCGACCCCACTGGGGGATGTGGTCTACCTGGATCTGCGTCATCTGGGGGCCAAGTACCTGGAAGAGCGGCTGCCCTTCATCTGCGAGCTGTCCAAGGCCTATGTGGGGGTGGATCCGGCCAAGGATCCCATCCCGGTGCGCCCCACTGTGCACTACACCATGGGCGGCATCGAGACCAATGGCCGCTGCGCCACCCGGCTGCCCGGCCTGTATGCGGTGGGGGAATGCGCCTCCATCGGCCTGCACGGTGCCAACCGTCTGGGCTCCAACTCCCTGTGCGAGCTGGTGGTGTTCGGCAAGGTGGCGGGGGAAGAGGCGGCCCACTTCGCCCAGACCCATCCCCACGGCAACACCGACGCCCTGTACAAGCAGGCCATGAGTGCGGTGGCCCAGGCCATGAGCTTGATGGAAGGCGACGGCGATGAAAACCCCGCCACCCTGCGTAACGAGCTGGGGGACACCATGGAAGAGGGGGTCGGCATCTACCGTACCGCCGAGGCCATGCAGCAGACCATCGACAAGATTGTCGAACTCAAGCAGCGCTACAAGAAGGTGCGGGTCAAGGACAAGTCCAGCGTGTTCAACACCGACTGGCTCTACACCCTAGAGCTGGGCTTCCTGCTGGACGTCGCCGAGTCCATGGTCCATTCGGCCATCAACCGCAAGGAGTCCCGCGGTTCCCACCAGCGGCTGGACGGTTATGAGGAGCGCGACGACGTCAACTTCCTCAAGCACTCCCTGGCCTATTACGACGCCGAGGGCGCGCCCCGGATTGATTACAGCGACGTAACCATCACCAAGTCGCAACCGGCCGCCCGGGTCTATGGCGCCGCTGGCGATAAGAAGGAGGCGCATTAATGGCCGACATGATCGAGATCGAGATCCTCCGTTACCGCCCGGAGGAAGACAACGAGCCCTGGCTGCAGAGCTTCCAGGTGCCCTACCGGCACGAGATGTCGGTGCTGGAGGCCCTCTCCTACATCAAGGATGAGCTGGACTCCACCGTCAGCTTCCGCTGGTCCTGTCGCATGGCCATCTGCGGCTCCTGCGGCATGATGGTCAACGGCGTACCCAAGCTGGGCTGCAAGACCTTCCTGCGGGATTACATCCCCGGCAAGATCACCCTGGAGCCGTTGCGTAACTTCCCCATCGAGCGGGATCTGGTGGTGGACATGTCCGACTTCATCCAGAAGCTGGAGTCCATCAAGCCCTACATCATCCCCAAGGAGGAGAAGTCGGTGTGCGAGGGGGAGTACATCCAAACCCCCGCGCAGCTGGCCAAGTTCCGCCAGTTCTCCATGTGCATCAACTGCGGTCTGTGCTATTCCGCCTGCCCCCAATATGGCCTGAAGAAGAGCTTCATGGGCCCCGCTGCCCTGGCCCTGCTCTACCGCTATAACGCCGACAGCCGGGATGGCGGTCAGGCCGCGCGGATGAAGATCCTCAACCAGGAGAAGGGGGTGTGGAGCTGTACCTTCGTGGGCTACTGCTCCGAGGTCTGCCCCAAGGGCGTGGATCCGGCGGCCGCCATCCAGCTGGGTAAGGTGGAGAGCGCCAAGGATTACGTCATCGCCATGTTCAAGCCGGAGGAGTGAGCCATGGACAACAGTCAAAGCAAACGCAAACCCTATGTCCGCCCGGTCAAGAAGAGCTGGTGGCTCAAGGATCGTTTCTACATCCTCTACATGCTGCGGGAGGGCACCAGCCTGCTGGTGTCCATCTACGCCGTCATCCTGATGGTAGGGCTGCTGCGGCTGAGTCAGGGGGAAGCGGCCTTCAACGGCTGGCTGGCCGCCCTCACCCATCCGCTGTCCATCCTGCTGCATCTGGCGGTACTGGTGGCCTGCGCATTCCACGCCAAGACCTGGTTTGCCCTGGCCCCCAAGGCCATGCGCATCTTCAAGGGTGATGAGCTGATCCCGGAGAAGCCCATCATACTGGCTCAATACATCGGCCTGGCCGGCGCCTCCCTGGTGGTGCTGCTGTTTGTGCTGCTGGCCTAAAGGAGACGACCCATGAAACGTTCCGACGAACCCGTCTACTGGCTGCTGTTTGGTGCCGGTGGCGTCATGACCGCGGTGCTGTTGCCCATCCTGGTGCTCATCACCGGCATACTGGTGCCTATGGGCATCATATCGCCGGAGAAGCTCAGCTATGAGCGGGTCCACGCCTTTGCCACCAGCTGGTGGGGCGCCCTGATCCTGCTGGCCACCATAGCCCTGCCCATCTGCCACGCCATGCACCGCATCTACCACGGCCTGCATGACGTGGGGGTCCACACCACCCGCTTGCACCACTATGTCTGCTACGGCTTTGCCTTCCTGGTCTCTGCCGCCGCCCTGACCCTGCTGGTACAGATGTTCTAGCCGCCACTGGCACAGAAGCGGGATCCAGCGCTATGTTAAGAAACCGGAAGGGGTTCCCTTCCGGTTTTTGTTTTTGCGGGCCTCGGCCCCAAGGAGATCGGCATGCGTATCGAAGAGGATCTCAAACTCGGCTTCAAGGACGTGCTGTTTCGCCCCAAACGCTCCACCCTCAACAGCCGGGCACAGGTGGATCTCGCTCGGGAGTTTCGTTTCCTGCACGGCGCCGGCACCTGGCGGGGCGTGCCCATCATGGCCGCCAACATGGATACGGTGGGCACCTTCGCCATGGCCCGGGCCCTGGCGCCCTTTGGCCTGATGACCGCCCTCCACAAGCACTACAGTCTGAGCCAGTGGCAGGACTTTCTCGCCGGCAGCTCCCCTGAGCTGCTGGCCAACGTCATGGTCTCTACCGGCACCTCGGCCCAGGACTTCGACAAGACCCGCCAGATCCTGGCCCTGTCGCCGGCGCTGCACTTCATCTGCGTCGACGTGGCCAACGGCTACGCCGAACACTTCGTGCGCTTCGTGCAACAGGTGCGTGAACGCTTCCCGGAACATGTCATCTGCGCCGGCAACGTGGTGACCGGCGAGATGGTGGAGGAGCTGCTGCTCTCCGGTGCGGACATCATCAAGGTGGGCATAGGCCCTGGTTCCGTCTGCACCACCCGGGTCAAGACCGGGGTGGGCTACCCGCAACTGTCCGCCATCATAGAGTGTGCCGACGCCGCCCACGGTCTCAAGGGCCATATCGTCGGCGACGGCGGCTGCACCTGCCCGGGGGATGTGGCCAAGGCCTTCGGTGGCGGCGCGGACTTCGTCATGTTGGGGGGCATGCTGGCGGCCCATGCCGAATGCGGCGGCCAGTTACTGGAGCGGGACGGCCAGCAATACATGCAGTTCTATGGCATGAGTTCGGCCACCGCCATGGACCGGCATGCCGGCGGGGTGGCGGAGTACCGCGCCTCGGAGGGCAAGACGGTGGAGCTGCCCTACCGGGGGACTGTGAGTCAGACGGTGCAGGACATACTGGGGGGCGTGCGCTCCACCTGCACCTATGTGGGGGCCGCCCACCTCAAGGAGCTGAGCAAGCGCACCACCTTCATCCGGGTACAGGAGCAGGAAAACCGCCTGTTCACGCCATGAGTTCCACCCGCCACGAGAAGAGGAGGCCTAGGCCTCCTCTTGGGATCACACGCTTGAACAGATGTGTCAGACGCGGATGTTGATGTTGTTGCCCAGGGTGTCGGTGGTGCCGCTGCTGCCTTGGGATTCCGGGGTATTCTCCACCGTTCCCTGCAACAGTGACAGCGCCTGCTCACCCTGTGCCTCTTGCTGCTTTTTGGCCAGACTGGCGACCATCGCCTCCTGACCGTAATTACCAGCGCTCTGGGTTACATTCATGTTGACGTCCTCCTGCTTCCACGTTATCGGCCGCCTGTCCCATGACTTTAGTGCGAGTCATCCGGTCCGGCGCACCTCTGTCTGCCATGGCGAAAAATCAGATTCAATATGACCTTCTCCAGCTCCATCAGCAGCAACAGGGCCAGCCCGAACAGGCCGATCCAGCCCCACTCTAGCAGACCCAGGGGCTGAGTGCCGAACAGCCGTTGCATCAGCGGCAAATAGGTAAACAGCAGCTGAAACAGGATCAGGATGCCGATGGTCAGCAGCACATAGGGGTTACCCAGCAGCCCCTCCCGGTTGAGGACGCTGCTTCGCAGGTGACGCACGTTGAACAGATAGACTATCTCCCCCATCACCAGGGTGTTCACCGCCAGGGTTCGGCTCTGATCCAGGGGCATGCCCTCGGCCTGCTGCCACAGAAACAACCCCAGGCTGCCGGCCACCAGCAGCAGGGAGACCAGCAGGATACGCCAGATGAGCAGGGGCGAGAGCAGCGGGGCCAGGGGCGGACGGGGCGGACGATCCATGATATCCGGCTCCCCCCGCTCGAACGCCTCCGCCAGGGCCAGGGTCACCGCTGTGATCATGTTGACCCAGAGGATCTGCACCGGCGTCATGGGCAGGGTCAGCCCCAGCAGGACGGACACCAGCACCACGCCGGCCTCGCCAAAGTTGGTGGGTAGAATGAAGACGATGGCCTTGCCGATGTTGTCGTAGACGGTGCGCCCCTCCTCGACGGCGGCGGCGATGGAGGCAAAGTTATCGTCCATCAGCACCATCTCCGCCGCTTCCTTGGCGGCCTCCGTCCCCTTGTGGCCCATGGCAATGCCCACGTCGGCCCGCTTGAGGGCCGGTGCGTCGTTCACCCCGTCCCCCGTCATGGCCACCACCTCACCGCGCCGCTGCAGGGCCGCCACCAGCCGCAGCTTATGTTCCGGACTGGCCCGGGCGAAGATGACATAGTCGTCCACCACCTCGGCGAGGCAAGCGTCATCCAGCCGATCCAGCGCATCGCCGCCCAGCACGCGCACCTCGCTGGCCAGGCCGAGCCGCTCGCCGATGGCCCGGGCGGTCAGCTGATGATCCCCGGTGATCATCTTCACCTGCATGCCGGCGGCGCGACAACGGGCCACCGCGGCGATGGCCTCCTCCCGGGGCGGATCCCACAAGCCCAGCACCGCCAGCAGGGTAAAACCCCCAGCCTCCACCTCGGCGAAGGTCAGTGCCGCCAACTCGGGCGCAGGGCGTCTGGCCAGGGCCAGCAGCCGCAGGCCCGTGGCGGCGGCATCCGTCATGGCATTCTGCCAGGCCGCCGTATCGAGGGGGGCCGGTCCGCCCGCCGTCTGCTGGTGAGCACACAGCGCCAGCACCCGCTCCGGCGCCCCCTTGAGCAACAACCAGCGCTGGCCCTGATGATCATGGTGCAGGGTGGCCATGAAACGATGCTCGGACTCGAAGGGGATCTCGTCCCAGCGGGGCGCCGCCTGTCGCTCGGCATCCGGATCCAGCCCCGCCCGCATGGCCAGGCTGATCAGCGCCCCTTCCGACGGATCCCCCACCAGGGTCCACTGCCCATCCTGCCGGCTGACCCTGGCATCGTTGCACAGCAGCGCCACCCGGCTCAGCACCTGCAACCAGGGAAGGTCCTCCGGGGCCAGCTCCTGGCCCGCCAGCAAAAACCGGCCTTGGGGGCCATAGCCGCTGCCCTGCAGCTCAAGCTCATTATCGGCGGTGAGGATCCGCTGCACCGTCATCTCATTGCGGGTCAGGGTGCCCGTCTTGTCCGAGCAGATGACGGTGACCGAGCCCAGGGCCTCCACGGCGGGCAGGCGACGTATGATGGCATGGCGCCTGGCCATCCGCTGCACGCCGATGGCCAGGGTGATGGTGATGACCGCCGGCAAGCCCTCGGGGATGGCCGCCACCGCCAGCCCCACCGCCGCCAGGAACATCTCCGCCAGGCTGTAATGGCGGACCAAGGCACCAAACAGCAGGGTGAACAGGGAGAGGGCCAGGATCAGCCAGGCCAGCCAGTGACCGAAGCGATCCAACTGCCGCAGCAGAGGGGTGCTCATGGGCTGCACCTGCCCCAGCAGGGTGCTGATCCGCCCGATCTCGGTGGCGCTGCCGATGGCCACCACCACCCCCATCCCCTGGCCCCGGGTCACCAGGGTGCCCGAAAAGGCCAGGTTAGTCCGCTCCCCCAGCACAGCTGCGGGGGCCACCGGCGCCAGTTGCTTCTCCACCGCCAGCGACTCGCCGGTCAGGGCCGACTCGTCTATGGTCAGCCCCCGCAGGCGCAACAGCCGCAGATCCGCCGGCACGCGGTCGCCGGCATTGAGAAACACCAGATCGCCGGGCACCAGCTGTTCGCTGGGCAGCGCCCTGTGCTCACCGGAGCGGCGCACCTGGGCCTGGGGGGAGAGCAGGGCCCGAATGGCCGTCAGCGCCTGCTCGGCCTTGCCTTCCTGCAGATAGCCGATGAGGGCGTTGATCAGCACCACCCCCAGGATGACGGAACAATCCAGCCAATGGCCCAGCAGGGCCGTCACCAGCGCCGAGGCCAGCAACACATAGATGAGCACGTTTTGGCATTGCGCCAGGAAGCGCCGCCAGCGGCTCGGCGACGGCGGGGGCGGCAGGGCATTGGCGCCATAACGAGCCTGCCGGCGACGCACCACCGCGTCACTGAGCCCCGCCTCGGCATCGCATGCGAGTGCCGCCAGCACCACCTCGGCGGATTCGGCATGCCAGGCCAGCCCGGCAGAGGAAGATGTCCCATCGGATGTCATGCCGCCCTCCTCCTGATAGGACGGAACAAACCCGTCCTACCTTGAGTATGGTCGGCGCCAAACGGCCGCTCAATCGACCAGCTCTTAAGGCTTAGGGCTTACCGCCACCCTTGCCGCCCTTGCCCCCGGTGGCGCCCCCCGTGTCCGGCGTGGTGGTACAGCCGGCCAGCAGCAGATCATCTGCGGACTGAGCCTGCACCAGACCATAACCGAAGTAGCTATCCCGCCCCGGCTCCCCCAGATCCAGGGCACTGGCCGCCAGGGCCGAGCGGATCTCGGCGTTGCTGCACGCCAGATGGCGCGACCAGACCAGGGCCGCCACCCCGGCCACATGGGGGGTGGCCATGGAGGTGCCGTCATAGTAGGCGTAATTGCCCTGGCTGACCGTCAGCTGGGCGCTCTGCCCCAGCAGGGTGAGCAGGCTCAGGCCATCGGCCTGCCGGATCCCGACGCTGGGGATCTGGGTGGTCACCCCACCCAGGGTGCCGTTGAGATCACCATCGACATTGTTGTAGATGATGGCCCCACGCCCGCCACCGGCCTGGCAGTTGAGCACCTTGTCGGCAAAGCTGATGCTGCCCCGGGCGATGAGACACAGGCCATTTGCCTGCCCCGCCGCCAGGCAGGGGCTGTCCCCCAGGCCGCAATCCACCAGGGGTCCCATCTGGCTGGCCAGCACACTCCCCTCCATGGGCAAGGCCTTATAGGCATTGCCCCCCTGGGTCAGCTCCCCCAGCAAGGCACTGCCCATGGGGACGGTGGAGAGCACCCCCACGCCGGGGGCCGCCAGCTCCACGGCACTGTTGTGCTGGGAGAAGCTGGCGATCTGTTTGGCCTCATCCAGCGCCGCCACACTGATGACGGAGGCATAGGAGGCCGGATAGGACTTGCGGCTGGAGCCATCGTTGCCCGCCGCCGCCACCAGCAGCACCCCGGCCTTGTAGGCATCGGCAAAGGCGCGATCTTCGGTGCGGCTCGACAATATGCCCCCCAGGCTCATGTTGACCACCAGGGAGCGGCCGGCCTGCAGTTGGCGGCACGCGTCCAGGGCGGCAATCAGGCTGGAGGAGTAGGCCCAGCCGTCGCCGTCAAACACCTTGACGATGCCCAGCCCCACCTGGCCACTGGGTAGCACTCCCAGCACACCGATACTGTTGTTCAAGGCCGCCAGGGTACCGGCCACATGGGTGCCGTGATGCAGCTCATCCACGAACCAGTCGCCAGCCCCGCCGGGATCACTGATCCCCTGCACCGTGGTCAAGGGCAAATCCTCATGGGTCTGGTCATAACCGGAGTCGATGAGGCACAGCAGCAGGTTGCCGCTGGCGCTGTCGAAGTTGTTGCCCAGGTGGGCCGCATCCGCCTGGACCAGGCCGATGCCATACGGGACCTGCTGAGGCAGGCTCATGGGATAACGTTTGACGTCCGGCTCCAGCCAGCGCAGCGCCGGCTGGCCACGCAGGGCCGCAAGATCCTCGTCGGCCAGATAGACGGCCGCCGCCTCATGGGCCGGCAACGCCAGCGCCGGCGTCGTGCCCCGGCGCTGCAACAGGCGAGTGAGGGCCTGATACTGGCCTGGATTGGCCTGCAGCAGATAACGCGTCTTCCCCGCTATCCCCTCCTGACCCGCCTGGGCCCAGGCCCCCACCATCATGAGGAGCCATAGGGCCAGCCCCCCTCGCCAGAACTGCTTCATCATCCCCTCCCGCGCCCAGGGCGCCGCTTGCCAAAGCCTCGATTTACCAAGTATGGCGAGCCAGGGCCGGCACTTATGGAGCGATAAGTTCTAACCGCACCGGCCCAGCACCGGAAGGGACCTCATTGCGACAAAGCTGGTTGGACCTCTACCGGCGATTCGGCATCCACCAGGGCCAGTTGGCCGGCGCTGACGCCCTGTCGTGCCCGCTTGAGATTGCGTTGCGCCTTCTCGTAGTAGGTCGGGCAGGTGTCGATGGCTTGCTGCAGGTAATAGGCCGCCACCTTGGGCTCACCGTTGAGCAGCGCCAGGTAGCCGGTATCGTTCATCGCCTCGTGTCGCGGCATGATGTGGCTAAACACCTCCAACGCCTCCTCGTAGCGGCCACTGCGCACCAGGATGAGCCCCAGATTGGACCAGCCGCGGGTCAGGTTCTTGTCCAGACTCAGGGCCCGGCTGGTCTGCTGCTCGGCGCCGGCCAGATCGCCGCTGAGATAGAGGGAGTACCCCAGGTTCAAATAGGCCAGGGGAAAGCTGGGCTGTCTGGCCAGCACCTGCTGATAGAGACGCCGCGCCAGGGTGCCATCCCCCTGCAGATCCGCCAGTATGCCCAGACACAGGTAGGCCCGCAGCGGCGAGCTGGCATCCAGCTGCAGCTGGGTCAGATCCAGCTGACTGCCGGTCCAGCCCTGGCGCCGTTGATCCGCCTGTACCGCCAGCAACAGCTGCTGTTTGGCCGGCTCCCGGGCCCCCTGCTTCAGCAATACCTCCCCCAGGGAGGCTCCAAACAGAGCCTGTTTGGGATCCGCCGCCACCGCCCGCTCGAAGGCCTGCTGGGCTAGGGCCAGGTTGCCTTTGTGCTGATGTATGTAACCCACCTTGAAATAGAAGGTGCCGGTCAAGGGCGCCGCATCCGGCAGGGTCAGGCCCCGCAGGTATTCGTACACGGCCAGATCCCCATCCCCCTTGCGGTAGGCCAGATCCCCCCGGGCCAGCGCCTCGGCGGCACTGGCCGGTGGAAAATCATTGCTCAGGCTGACCATGGGTTTGCCATCGTACAGCTCATGGCTAAAGGGGGCCTGGCTGGTCGGCGCCTCCGAGCTGGCGCAGCCAATCAATCCCAACAGGGTTACCCCATAGAGCCACTGCATGTCATGCCACCGTCTCATTCTCGCCTCCCGGGCAACCTTGCCCATCCACCCTTGACGCTACAGACCTGGCACATCGGGCCACCGATGCCCCAGGCACCCCTGAAAACTGACTAGCGATGAAAGGTCTCCAGCACGGCTATGATGGCCGGCCCCACCGCCACCACGAAAAATCCCGGCCAGATGAACATCACCAGGGGAAAGATCAGCTTGGTACCGATCTTGGCCGCCGCCTCCTCCGCCCGCTGCATGCGCCGATCGCGAAACTCGTCGGCATAGACCCGCAGCGTATCCCCCAGGCTGGACCCCATCTTCAACGACTGGGCGATGACGCCGGCCAGCCCCCGCACCTCGTCCAGGCCGGTGCGCTCCACCATCTGCTTGAGGGCATCGGGCACGCCCACCCCCACCCGGATCTTCTTGCACACCATCTGCATCTCGCCCCCCAACTCGGGGCACATGCCCACCATCTCGTCAGACACCCGGTTCAGCGCCGCGATGAAGCCCAATCCGGCCTCCGTGGTGACCACCAGCAGATCCAGGGCATCGGGGAAGGCCCGCTGCATCCGCTGGATCCGGGCGGCCGCCAACCGGCTGACCACCATGTTGGGCAGCATCATGCCGCAAAAGATCGCCCCCACCGAATAGAGCAGCACCTGTTGCGATTTGAGCTCCGGAAAGTAGTGGCTGATAAACAGGGCGCCGCCCCCCAGGCTGATGGCCAGCAGTATCTTGATGGCATAGAAGCTGGGCAGGGCGCGCTGGCTCTGGAAGCCGGCATGGGTCAGCAGGCGCACCACCGAATGCCGCTCGGTGGCCGAGTTGGGGGTCAGGTAGCCGGAGACGGAGTCCAGGGTGGTCTGATACCACTCATCGACCTGGGGTTCGGTCTGGGCATGGCCCAGGTGTGACAGGCGCCGGCGCAAGGGATCCAGCCAGCTGGTCACCAGCAGGGTCAAGCCCAGCCCCAGGGCGATGGCGCTGAGCCCCACCAGCAGCAGGAAGATCAGGCGGCCCTGCTCGGAGTCATTGAATAGATCGCCAAACAGGCTGAGCAGATAGTCCATCTCACACCTCGATACGCAGGATGCGCTTGACCAGCATCAGCCCCAGCACCAGGCTGACAAAGGAGTAAATCAGCAGCAAATGGCCCCGGCTGGTATCCACCAGGGGCGTCAGGTAATCCGGCTGCATCAGGTAGAGGGCCAGAAACAGCACCAAGGGCACCATGGCCAGCACCCAGGCGGACATGCGGCCCTCCGCCGACAGGGTGCGCACCTTGCGGTAGAGCCGGAAGCGACCCCGGATCACCTGGCCCAGCTTGTCCAGGTTCTCCGCCAGGTTGCCGCCGGTCTCCTTCTGGATCATCACGGCACTGATGAAGGCCAGCATGCTCACCGAGGGGTTGCGCTCCGCCAGCCCCGCCAGCACCAGTCGCAGCTCCACCCCGAAATTCAACTCGGCATAGGTCTGGCGAAACTCCCCGGCGATGGGATCGCTCATCTCCTCCCCCACGGTGCGAAAGACCTCCACCAGGGGGTAACCCACCAGCAGCGCCCGCTTCATCACATCCAGCGCCTCGACAAACTGCTCCTCGAAGCGATCCAGCCGCTCGGCGGTCTTCAGGCGCAACCAGAACAGCAGCAGCACCAGCAAGGCCACCGGCCACAGCAATGCCACCGCCGGATTGCCCAGCCCCAGCCAGGCCACCAGACTGCCCAGCAGCGCCAGCCCCAACCAGCCCAGCACGGTGCGGTAGGCCAGCCAGTCGAGGCCCGCCTGCTGCAGGCGCCAGCGCAGCGCCTGACCCAGCTCGCTGCCCTCCAGGCCCCGCGCCAGCGGCGACAGCTCCGCCAGATAGCGCTGGCGCAGCAAGGAGAGCTTGGCCTCCTGCTGCTGATCCGCCAGCTGGCGCAGGCGCTCGCGCATCAGCCGGTTCTGCTTGGCCCGGGTCCCGCCGAGAGAGACCAGCACCGTCTGGGAGATCACCACCACGGCGATAAACACCACCAGCAGGTACAGCTCCAGTGTCTGTTCCATGCTTACCTCCTCGTGCCGCCCAGCTGCGGGCTGAACAGGGAATAGGGCAGGTCGATGCCCATGTGGGCGAAGGCGTCCATGAAGGTGGGGATGTTGCCGGTGGGCAGGTAGCTGCCCAGTATGTTGCCCTCTTTATCCACCCCCTGACGCTCGAAGCGGAACAGCTCCGTCATGGTGATGACATCCCCTTCCATGCCGTTGATCTCCTGAATGCTCACCAGGCGACGGCGGCCATCCTCCATGCGCTTGAGCTGCAACACGATATGCAGGGCCGATGCGATCTGGGCTCGCACGTTCTTGGCCGGCATGTTCCAACCGGCCATGGCGAACATGTTCTCGATCCGGCTCAAGGCATCCCGCGGCGTGTTGGCATGGATGGTGGTCATGGAGCCGTCGTGCCCCGTGTTCATGGCCGCCAGCATGTCTACCGCCTCGGCGCCCCGCACCTCCCCCACCACGATGCGATCGGGCCGCATGCGCAGGGCATTGATCACCAGCTCCCGCTGGGTGACGGCCCCCCGCCCCTCGATGTTGGGCGGCCTGGTCTCCAACCGCACTATGTGCGGCTGTTGCAGCTGCAGCTCTGCCGAGTCCTCTATGGTGATGATGCGTTCGTTGGCCGGAATGTAGCCAGAGAGGATGTTGAGGGTGGTGGTCTTGCCCGAGCCGGTCCCGCCGGAGATGAGCACATTGAGCCGGCCCCGGACGATGGCGTTGCAGAAGTGGGCCATGGCGGCATCCAGGGTGCCGAAGTTGATCAGGTTGTCCATGCCTAAACGCTCTACCGCGAAGCGGCGGATGGAGAGGCTGGGGCCGTCGATGGCCAAGGGGGGAATGATGGCATTGACCCGGGATCCATCCTTGAGACGGGCATCCACCATGGGGGAGCTTTCATCGATGCGCCGTCCCACCTGGGAGACGATGCGGTCTATGATGCTCAGCAGGTGGTGATCGTCCTGGAAGCGGTGGCCGGTCAGCTCCAGCTTGCCACCCCGCTCCACGAAGATCTGCTCAAAGCCGTTCACCAGGATATCCGACACGCTGGTATCCGCCAGCAGGGGCTCGAGCGGACCCAGTCCCAGTATCTCATCCCCTATCTCCTTGATGATCCGGCGCCTGGCATCGGCACTCAGGGGACTCTCCAACTCGGTCAGCAGGCCGGCGGTGGCATCGGCGATCTGCTCCCTGGCGGCCCCCTCCCCCAGCGTCTCCAGCAGGGCCAGATCCAGGCTGTCGAACAGGGCGTCCATCAGCCGGCGCTTGAGGCGCATCCACTCCTTGCTGGCACCGTTGACCTGGGGTTGGGCCGGCGTGCTGGCCACCGACTCCTGGCGGGGAGCCGTATCTGGTTCATGGGAACGGCTGCTTTGGCTATTGCGAAAGAACATGGCTACCTCCTCAGGCGATCCCAGATGCCGGCCAGGCCACTGCGCGGCTGGCTGGGTTGCAGGGCCAACTCCTCCATCACGCCGCGCAGCACCCGGGTCAGCGGCTTGTTGCGTCCCGCCTCGGTCAAGGGGACCCCCAGGTTGGCGCAGGCGTTGGCGGTGGCAAAATCATTGGGCACCAAGATGGCGGAAGGCACCCCCAACGGCTGACACAGGGCATCCTGGCCGATATCCAGCCGGGGGGAGTAACGGTTGGCGATGACCCTGAGCTTGTCGTTGCCGAGGCCGGTGGCCTGGCGGATCTGACGCAGCAGCAGGGCCGCATCCCGCAGGGCCGGCAGGCTCTGCTGCACCACCATGAACAGGCGGTGGGCTTCAAGCAGCGCCGGCATGTTCCAGGCCTCCACACCCCGGGAGAGATCCACCACCACATGGTCGTAATGCTGCCGCAGCTTGGTGAGGAACAGACCGAAGTCTTCGGCGGACAGCGTCGTCGCCCCCCCCAGTTGCTCGGTCCGGCTGCCGATGAGGCGCAGGCCGCTGTCGTGCTTGCACAACAAGCCCTCCAGCGCCATGTCATCCAGCTCGTCGACCTGCTCCAGTGCCTCAAACAGGGAAAACTTGGGCTGCACCCCTAGCAGGTAATGGCAGCAGCCAAACTGACCGTCGGCGTCGATAAGCACGGTGCGCTCCTGCTTCTCCTTGGCCAGCAGGTGGGCCACCGAGGTGGCCAGGAAGGTGGCCCCCATGCCGCCCTTGCCGTTGAGGAACACGCTGACCCGCCCCAGCCGACCATGCTGCAGCTTATGGGCCGCCACCGCCGCCAGCGCTTCGAGCAGCTCATCCTCGTTACAGGGCAGGCTGAGCACATCCTGCACCCCGGCCCGCAAGGCCTGGCGCATCAGGGGGGTATCCGGCTGTTGGCTAAACAGCAGCACGGCGGTCAGGCCGTGGCCGGAAACTTCGCGAAACTCCGCCAGGGAGCGCTCCCAGTCATCCTGGTCATAGAGCAGCAGCAGATCCGGCCAGAGCATGCCCCCGTCCTCCTGCTGGGCCTCCTCCAGATGCTGCAGGGCGGCGTAAGGCTGACACCGCACATTGCTCCATTGCCCCAGGGTTCCCGTCACATGCTCCAGCACCGACGGATGGGCACTCACCAACCAGCAGTCCAGCGAGGTGGCGATCATCCTGGGATACGCCGCCTGGCCACTGCGCAAATCCACGACTGTGCTCACTGCCATCTCCCCCCTAACAGTCCGTATAGCCCGTGGGCGTGATGCCCAGACTCTCTCTGGGCAGGGTGGTGCTAAATGCCGGCGCCAGCAGCGTATCCAGATCCAGGGTCAAAAAGGGGATCAGCAGGCGCAGCTGATAGTTGACCACCCGCGCCTGTACGAAGCGGATCTGGCTGAAGGTGGCCGCCTGGGTCAGATCCCCGGTGACGGGCGCCCCGGCGGCATCCAAGTAGTTAAGCTGCAGGTTGTCCGGGCCAAACTCCGGCAGCAGTCCCGGTTGCAGCACCGCCAGGGTGCGCACATCCAGCTGCTCGGCCTCACTCACCTGGCAAACCGCCGCCAGCCGTACCGCCCGTCGGGTGGACTCGCTTAACGCATGCCAGACAAACAGCAGGCGGCTGAACTCCATGATGGCAAACAGCAGCAGGAAAAAGAGCGCCGCCACCAGGGTGAACTCGATGAGGACGGTTCCGCGGCTGCGCCGTTGCCGTAAGAGAGAGGTCATCACAAGGCCCTCATGACACTGCTGCTGACCAGGTCGAACTGCAGGCTGATATCCTCACCATGGCCAAACAGGGGTAAATGCAGGGTGTCGCCAAACAAGATGGGGGAGAAGCGATAGCGGATCTCCACCTTCACCAGCTTGTCGGTCAGTGCGGTAATGGTGACATCGTCCGCCGTCAGCCCAGGCAACAGACTCTGACTGTTGCCATCACCGCCTATGGCCAAAGTCTTGGCCTGGGCAATGTCGTCGGCCGACAGATTCAGCAGGCCCGTGGTGCCACCGCGATCATTGACCACAAAGCGGGCGGTATCGCGGGTGATCTTCTCCAACTGGCTGTACTGGTACAGGGCCCGTCCCAGCTCGGTCAGCCCCAGCAGCAGGATAAGCAGTATGGGCAGCAAGATGGTGAACTCCACCACGGCCAGCCCCTGTTGGCGATTGACGGCACCCATCAGGCATCTCCACTCAGGTTGTCCCGGTACAGCTGGATCCGGTAAGGGCCCTCCGTTGCCGGTTGGTTCCCCGGCGTTCCCCCGGGCAGCTCACACTTCTCCATAAACTGACCGACGATATAGGGATTGCCGATATCCACTTTTTGCACCAGGTACATGCAGGCCAGGCCAATCAGCTCCACCTGACCACTAACCGCAGGACACTTGCCGACCGGTACGCCGACGATGCGCCGATAGGCCCCCACCGCCTCGCCATACTCGGGATGGGCGGCATACTGGGCCAGGTAGTCGTCCAGAAAGCCGGACGCACTTGCCACCAGATCATGACTGAGGGTTTCGCCCTCGTTCCCGTTCCAGCTGATCAGCGATGTACTCTTATCCATGGTGACCTGAGGTGAGGGCTGGTCGGTCAGGGGATCTGATGGATAATCGGCCGAGCTCATACCGGCCCCGGAATAAATGTCGAAACGGGTATTGGCGCCCTGAGCCGAAGGCCCCGCCTTGTTACCCATTTCCAGATCCAGCATCTGCCCTTCCGTCAAGATGACCTCATCGTCGTACCCCCCGCCCAAGGCCTCGCGATAATCATCCCCCCCGGTATCCCCATTGAGGCGCAGCAGGTGGAAGCTGCCGGGCCCCACCTCCTCCTTATCCTGCGTGGCATACTTGAGGCCGATCACATCGCCGGTCTGGTAGCCGAAGATGGAGACCCCATCTGTTTCCCCGGTACCACCGGTTCCTCCCGAGTCGTCACTCCCCCCAGTTCCGCTACTATCTGAGTCCGGCGTACCACAGATCAGGATGGGCACCAGGTTGGAGGTGCTGACCAGGGCGGTGCTGGGGCCCGCCACGGCGCTGGCCTGCACCTGCATATCCAGTTGCAGCACCCGGGCAAAGAACTCCGGCAGATCCACCTGACTCACCGCCACCCGCACGAAGGTGGCATTGGCGCTGCCCCCCGGGCTAAAGGGCAGCTCGTCAGAGAACTGCACCTGGATATCGGCCCCCACCAGGCTGAGGTGGCCGAAACCCGGTTGGGCCAGATGGGTGTCGAGCATGGTGAGGGCGGCCGTGGTGGCCAGGGCCTGATCGCCCCCCAGATCCAGGGTCTTGGCGGCACTTAAGGCCGCCGCATCCACCATATTCTGCAGCTTGCCCTTGTTGAGGATCAGGTGGCCCACATCCAGGGCCATGGCCCCCATGGCCAGCAGCACCAGCAGGCTGACCGCCGCAAACACCAGCACTATGCCCCCCTGTCGGGTTGGGCCATGCATCTTGCCCGCTGTGTTCATCCTGACCTCCTTAGGGCCACATCGGCTACTTGAGGACACTGCCCATGCTGTTGCCGCTGGTACCCACCGCCTTGGGGGTCCCCAGATCCGCTACGGCCCGCTCCACCTGCCGTCCCGGTACCGGATTGGCGGCGCTGACCGCCAGCAGGCCGGCCTCCGGATCCAGGGTTTGGGCCTGGATCAGCTGACGCTTGGCTTGACCCATGGGCGGCTCATTGGCGCAGCCGGCCAGGCTCAGGCCCAGCATCAGGATCACGATGAAATGTCTCATGGTCGCCTCCTGCTACAAGTCATGGCCGTATTGGCCTTCACTGCCCACCGCCACGCCGGGCGCCACCGGCGCCGTGGAGGTATCGGCCAGGCCGCCGCTTCCCCGCTCCTCGCTGGACAACCGACTCATCTTGCCCAGCAGGTAGTACTCCAGATCCGTGGGTTCGACGAAGTTGTCTGTGGGCAGGCGGATATCCTCCCGCCGTATGGGTTTGGCCAGGCGCGGCGTCACCAGGATCACCAGCTCGGTTTCCCCCTTGCGAAACTCCTGGCTGCGGAACAGCTGACCGATGACGGGCAGATCCCCCAGCCCAGGCAGCTTCTCCACGAAGTCGCTCAGGTTTTCGTTGAGCAGACCGGCGATGCCGATGGTCTGGCCGTTACCCAGCTCCACCGTGGTCTTGGCGCTGCGCTTGGTCAGCGACGGGACATAAAAGGACGTGGTGGTGGTGGAGGGTGAGATGGTCATGGCATTGGTGCCACTTAGCTCGCTCACCGCCACATCCAGCTCCAGGTTGATGCGCTCGGCATCCAGCACCACGGGCACAAACTGCAAGCCCACCCCAAACTCCTTGTATTCGATGGTCAGGCCGTCGTCATTGGGCACAGGTACCGGAAACTCACCGCCGGAGAGAAAGTCGGCCTTGGTGCCGCTCAGCGCCAGCAGGGTCGGCTCCGCCAACACCTTGGCCATGCCATTTTGCTTGGCGATGTTGAGGGCCACGCTAAACAGGGTGTTGCCGCTTAGGTAGCTGGCAAACAGCCCCTTGCCATCGATGTTGAGGGGATTGGGGGCAAACTCGGACACCGCCGGCCCCACCAGGGCGCCATTGGTGGTATCGAACACAGGAATACGGCCATCGCCACCCACGCCATTGAACACTGCATCGGGGAAACTGGCGCCATTGGTCACACCGCCGAAGCTGAAGGTGCCGCCGTTGTGGGCAAAGATGAAGTTGGAGTCAAACTGGCGCACCAGGGAGCGCTGCACCTCGGCCACAGTCACCTCCAGCATCACCTGCTGAGCGCCCCCTATGGTCATCATGTTGATCAAGGTGCCCTCGTTCTGCTCCTCCGGCTTTGCCCCCTCACCAAACTTGGCAGTGCCGGTGAAAGTGCGGGCCAGCTGCAGCGCCACGTTCATCTTCTCGGCGGAGGAAACCTGGCCGCTGAGCACCAGCTTGCCCTGGCTGCTCTGCACCTTGATGGCCTCCTCGGGCATAAACTCGTGCAGCTTGCTCTTCAAGGCATTCAGGTCGTGGGTGACCTCCACATCCAGCATCAGCATGGGACGTTGCCGCGCATCCCAGACGATGACATTGGTGCTGCCCAGCTGCTTGCCCACCAGGTAGAGCTGGTCGCTGCGCAGCACCATGAGATCCGCCACCTCCGGGCTACCCACCGACACCTTCTTGGCCTTGCCGGGCAACTGCACCATGCGGCCACCGTTGACCGGCACACTCACCCCCTGGCTGGGCACCGCCATGTCCACTGGATCGGCCGCCGGCACCACAGGTGCCCAGCACAGCAGGCCAACCAAACACCACCACAAGCCAGTCCCCAGGATCCATTTGTAATGTTTCGTCTGCATAGCGTCCTCCCCGCCATGAGCGCCCGGTTATTGGCTAACCCGGGTTTGACTGACACTCACCCCCTTGATGAGCGTCACCGATTGACCACCGCCACTGCGTACCACCTTGGGGGCCGGACAGGGTGCCGGCGCCATGGCGACCACTTGGGGTGCCGCCGCAACAGGCGTGGGATTGGGCGCCACATCCTCCGGATTGCGCAGGGCCAGCTGTATGGTGCCCCGGGTGGTTTCCGTCATCAGCTTCTCCGCCTCCTCGGGGGTCACCTCCAGGGTCACGGCACGCACTATCACCGGCTTGTTGTCGGCGGTGCGGGCGGTCTGATCCACCGCCAGCACCCGGATGTTTTCCAGCACGGTTGTGGTCTTGACGTTGTTCTTGCCATCCAGTTCCACCGAGGCCAGCACGTCCACGAAATTACCCGGCAACAGGAAACCTGCCACCCCCACCACATCGTTGACCCGGATGGTCACCGCCCGTTTCTCCGGGGTGATCAGGCTGGCAAACAGGTTGCCCTCACCGGGACGGGCTAGGCGCTCGGCCCGCAATATCTCATCCGGCAGCAAGTCCACTTGGGCAATCCGGCCTACCGCGTCTTCCAGCGCGCCGAAGCTGTTCTCCGGCTGCAGCGCCTTGGGCACCGTCAACAGGCGCACGTGCTTGGACTCCACCTGGGTGCCCAATGGGATAAGCTGGGCCGCCACCACCACGGTGGCCTGGTCTGCCTCGGGAGTGGCCGGCCCCCGCTGGCGTTTGAGCCAGCTGTCGGCCAACCAGAGGGCGCCGCCCCCCATGGCCAGGGAGACAACCAGCATGGCGATGACTTTACCCTTCATGATCCTTCCCTCCTTGTTCCTCCGTGCTGACGAAGTAGCTGCGCCATACCGCATCGAGCAGTTCGCAGGTCAGTCTGGGAGGGGCTTGCGTGAAGTTGATCTGATCCCGGCACAGACCCACCAGATCCCGTGGGTGACAGGGCAGCAGGGGCACGGCGCCGGCGTGGTGCAGATCGTCCAGCAGGTGCCGCAGCAGGGCCTCATCCCACTCCAGCTGATGGTGCTGGCATTGCTGCTGCCAGAGCTGGCGATACTGCGCCGGCGCTATGGGCAGGAAGGGGATCTTGTAGCCGATGCGGCGCAAGAAGGCCTCGTCCACCAGCTCGTGGGGCGGCAGGTTGGTGGAGAACACCAGCACCTGCTCAAACGGCACCTCAAAATGCTTGCCGGAGGCCAGGGTCAGATAGTCGATCCGCTCCTCCATGGGCACGATCCAGCGGTTGAGGATGGCGTCCACCGCCACCTTCTGCCGCCCCAGATCATCGATGAGAAACAGGCCGTTATTGGCCTTGAGCTGCAAGGGGGCCCGGTAGGCGTGCAGGCTGGCGTCATAGCTCACGTCCAGCATGTCGGTGGTGAGCTCCCCGCCCACCATCACCTCGGGCCGCTGGCACCACTGCCAGCGGGGATCGGCCCCCTCGTCCAGGCGCAAGGAGGCGCCTTGGCCCAGCTCCAGCGGCTTGTGCACCAGGGGATCGAATACCGGCAGCACGTGCTCGTCGATGCACAGGGCATGGGGGATCAGCACACCGGTGGCAAACAGGCGCACCAGGCGGCGGGAGACATAGGTCTTGCCGGTGCCCGGATGGCCGTAGATGAAGATGGCCCGCCCCGAGTTGAGGGCTGGGCCCAGTTGATTGATCATGGCCGGGGTCAGCAGGACATCCTGCATGCCGGCGGCGAAGCGTTCGGCGGTGACAAAGTCCTGGCGGGCGCTCTGCCGCATCACCAGGGCCCGGTACTGGTCCAGGCTGACCGGCGCCGGTCCCAGGTAGCCATCCCGTTGCCACTCGTACTGGGCCACCATCATGCCCTTTTGGGTCAGGCCAAAGCGCAGGCTGCGCTCGAAGCGGCCATCGGAACGGGTCTCAAGCAACGCCTCACCCTTGAGCCCCTGCAACAGCTCCTCCACCAGGGAGCCGGAGAGTCCCAGCCGGGCCGACAGCGCCAGCTTGTCCAGTTCGGTGACCTGGGAGAGGTGTTTGATGAGCAGCATCTCCAGCACCCGGCGGGGAATGCCGGTGTCTGCCAGAGTGCGGGGGCGGGGCGCCAGTTCGGCGGGGGCCGCCACCAGGGGGGGGAACAGGGCACAGGCTGGCTCAGAGACGATCGCGTCGAGGGGAGTACTGAGGGACTCGCTCATGTCTGCCTCCTTGCCTGCCGGTCCGGCCAACCGGCCGGGGCAGCGTGATTTAACCGTAGAACTGCTGGACTAGGGCCGCCAAGAAGAGGGCACCGCCAAAGGGCAGGCGCACCGTCTCGGCCTTGAGTTCAGCCGCCGCCGTGGCGGAATGACGCCGGTGCCAGAACAGCCGTTGCAACTGGCCGTGACTCAGCAGCCACAGCAGGCTAAGCACGCCGAGAAACAGCCAGCTGGCCAGCTGCAGCCAGATAAACCCGCTCCAGCCCAGCACGGCACCGCAGGCGGCCAGCAGCTTGGCATCCCCGGCGCCCATCAGGCCAAAGGCGTAACAGGGCAGGTTCAGGGCCAGCCCCAGCCCCAGCCCCGCCAGGGCGCTGGCGAGGCTGGGTCCGGCCAGCGGCACCCCCGGGATCTGCTGCAACAGGGCCAACCCCAGCAGGGCCAGCACCAGGGCGTTGGGGATGCGCTGGGTCTGGATATCCACCAGGGCGCCATAGCAGAGGGCGGCCAATAGCAGGATATTCATCGGCTGCTCAGACAAGGGGAGTTAACCACTGATGGCGGTGACCAAGTTATTGATTGACGTCCCGACCGCGGTCCCCAGATCGGTAAACGCCGTCACCACCGCCAGGGCCACCAGGGTCCCCGCCACCGCGTATTCCACCGTGGTGAGCCCTTCCTCGTCTTGCCAGAACCCACGCATCATGTTTGTCAGCTTGTTCATATCGACCTCCACACTCTGGTTTGTGCCCGGCAGGTGGTTGACATCCTGTCGGCCTTCCCGGCCCGGCTCCCGACTGGGTGACGCCGACCCTAGAACAACCGTAGTCAAGATTTCATCCGTTAACAGTTTGTTGCAAAAAAGTGATCTTTCTTGACAGATGTGGCCGCGTGGACATGCCTGCATGTTCCCCGGCGGGGGAATGCTCTACAATGATTCGACCGAATCCGGTGTGTAATGGACCCGTCGACGGGGTGACAAGGAGTGGCAATGGGGCGACGACTGGCCTGGCTGGCCGGAGTGTGGTGGCTATGGTTATGTCTGTCGCCGGCGGCCGCGGACGAGCTGGATGCCTACTGGCGCCTGGACCAATACCTGGTTGCCCACCCCGAACAGGCGGCGGCCAGCCAAACCCTCAAGCGCCTGGTGCGCAACGCGCCACAACCGGCGCACCTGCAACAGGACCAGCCGGTCCGTATCGCCCTCCTGAGCCCAGGGGGACAAGTCTCCGACTACTGGCGCCGCAATCGGCAGGCCCTGGAAACCCGCCTGCGCCTGCTGGGCCTCAACTACCAGCTACTGGCCTACGATCGAGTCCCGGAGCAGGATGAACGCCAGCAGACCCAACAGCTGGTGGCGGCCCTGGCCGCAGATCCCGATTACCTGATCTACACGCTTGACTCTCAGGTTCAGCACAAGTACATCGCCAGGTTGCTCAACCGCCCCAGACCCAAGGTGATACTGCAAAACATCACCACCCCCTTGAGGGACTGGGAGGCGCGCCCCCCCTTGCTCTACGTGGGCTTCGATCACCAGCGGGGCAGCCGCCTGCTGGCCGACTACTTTCGCCGCCAGGCCGCCAACCGCCCGCAGTTCGACTTCGCCATGCTCTACCGCCGCCCGGGTTACGTGAGTACCGCCCGGGGCGATACCTTTATCGAGCAGATGGAGCAACAGCCCAACAGCCGATTGCGCTTGGCCTTCTACACCCGCTCGGATCGGGCCTCGGCCCGTCAGGCAGCCCTCTCGGCCCTGGAGCAGTATCCCCAGCTGGATCTGCTGTTTGCCTGTGCCACCGACACCGCCCTGGGGGCCCTGGATGCCGTCAAGCAGAAGGGGTTGCTGGGCCGGGTACAGGTCAACGGCTGGGGAGGTGGCTCCCAGGAGCTGGCGGCCCTGGCCCGGGGCGAGTTGGCCGCCACCGTGATGCGCATCAACGACGACACGGGCGTGGCGGTGGCCGAAGCCATACAGCGGGATCTGCAGGGGCTGCCCTTGCCCCGGGTGTTTGACGGGGATCTGGTGCTCATCACCCAAGAGACGCCCAAGACGGTGCTACAAGGCCTGCAGGAGCGCGCCTTCCGTTACTCAGACATGGAACAGGAGTAGTCGATGCCGCCATCCCGCCCCCCGAAACAGCGCCCCCTCTCCAGCGTGCTGCTGCTGGGATTGACCGTGACCCTGTTGCTGGTCACTGCCATCCTGGTGTTCCAGACCTACCGCTATGCCCGCCAGGCCATCGACACCCAGATGGAACAGCGCCTGACCCAGAGCCACCACACCCTGCAGCTGGCCATGAATCACCGCCTGAACCACCTGGCCCAGCGGCTGGACAGCCTGGCCAGCCGGCTGGCGCTCAGCTATGGCCAGGACGGTTGGCAGCGGCCCCTGGCACTGGAGGAGGAAAGCCAGGATCTGGACTTCCTGTTCATCGCTCAGGACAAGACCCTTTACTGGCAGAATGCCGCCACCGACTTTTTCGTCCCCGCCGGCAGCCTGCCGAGCCTGATCGACCCGGTCGGCCAAGGTCACCATTGGTACCTGGCCATCCTGCCCCGTGACTCGGCCCTCCCCCTGGTGCTGCTGCTGCGCCATGTTCCCCTGGTGGCGCCACACTCGGGCCAGGTGCTAGCCAGCCTGTATGGCGCCCTGGTGCTGAGCGACAACCTGGAACTGCTGCAAGGCCTACGGCGGGAGTCCCAGCTGCAGGCCCTCAGCCTGGAGTATCGCGGCGAACCGCTGCTCTCCACCCTGCCGCCCGGCACGTCTCTGGCAGCCAGCCTGGCCAAGCTGCCGGTCAGGGAGGGGCTGCAGCCTTTGGGCGAACACCTGCTGGCCAGTCGCCAGGCCTTGAGTCTGGATGACCAAGCCTCAGCCCTGACCCTGGTGGCCGTAGCGGAAAACCGCGCCACACCGCGCCTGCAGGAACAATACCTGCACGGCACGGGGATCGTGCTGCTGCTGATCCTGGCCGCCAGCTGGATGCTGCTGCTGCACCTGCACCAGTACACACTGCTGCCCCTGCGCCGCCTGGTGAAGTGGAGCCGGGAGGTGAGTGCCGACGAGGAGCCGCCGCCCTTCGTGCCCGGCAGTATCGCGGAATACAACGAGCTGGGTCAGGCACTGAGCCTGATGGTGCAGCGCCAGAAGGAGAAGGAGCACTACTTTCAGGATCTGTTGGAATTCGCCTTCTCCCCCATCATCGTCTGGAATGCCCGGCTGCAGGTGCAACAGTGCAACGCCGCCGCCAGCCGCCTGATTGGGCTGAGCGCCCAGCCGGGGGAGCCGGTGTTCAAGCTGTTCCCAGACGAAGCCAGAAATACCCTGGAGTCCAGCGCCCAGGGGCAGGTCTGTGCCGGGGTGGAGCTGCAATACCCCAACGGCCGCCTGCTGATCTGGAACATGGCGCCGGTGCGCATCGGCGACAAGGTCACGGCGGTCATCGCCCAGGGCCTGGACGTCACCGCCCTGAAGCAGGCCCAGCGTGAGAGTCTGCTGGCCCGCCAGGCGGCGGAAGCGGCCACCCGCACCAAGTCGGAGTTCCTGGCCACCGTCACCCACGAGATCCGCACGCCGCTCAACGGCATTCTGGGCATGGCCCACCTGCTGCAGGACGGCCCCTTGACCGCTACCGCCCGGGAATACGCCCAGACCATCACGGAGTCGGGTCAGGCGCTGCTGACCATCATCAACGACATACTGGACTTCTCCAAGATAGAGGCGGACAAGCTGATCCTGAGCCCAGAGCCCTTCCACCTGCCCCGCCTGCTCCAGGGGGTGATCCGCCAGCTGGCGCCCCTGGCGGAGCAGAAGGCCGGCCTGCAACTGGAGTTGCAGATGGCACCGGATCTGCCCGAAAACCTGGTGGGGGATGCCGGCCGCCTGCGCCAGATCCTCATCAACCTCATCGGCAACGGCATCAAGTTTACCGAGCGGGGGCAGGTACGGCTGCGGGCCCGGCTGCTGGCGCGGCAGGCCGACAAGGTGCAGCTGGAGCTGACCGTCAGCGACAGCGGCATCGGCATCCCCCCCGAGGCCCAACGCAACCTGTTCCAGGCCTTCCAGCAGGCGGACGCCTCCACCACCCGACACTATGGTGGCACCGGACTGGGCCTGGCCATCTGCCGGCGGCTGCTGGACATGATGGACGGCAGCATACAGCTCAGCAGCCGCCAGGGGGTTGGCAGCAGCTTTACCGTCCAGGTGCCGCTGCTGCTGGCCAGCCAGCCGCTCCCGGCCCAGGCCCCCACGCCGGCCTTGGTCGGTCCGCTACCGCAAGCGCCGGCAGAGGATCTGCCCCCGCCGAACAGCCCCGCCGCGCCGCCGGCCGCCGAGGAGCCGCTGCCGGATCTGGGGGATCCCCATGTGCTGCTGGTGGAAGACAACCGGGTGAACCAGCAGGTGGCCCTGCTGATGCTGAAGAAGCTGGGCTGCCGGGTCAGCCTGGCGCAGAACGGCGAGGTGGCGCTACAGAAGACCCTGAGCGAGTCCTTCGATGTCATTCTGATGGATTGCCAGATGCCGGTGTTGAACGGCTATGACGCCACCCGGCGCATCCGCCTGAGCCAACCGCTCCAGGGGCGACGGCTGCCCATCATCGCCATGACCGCCAACGATCTGCCCCAGGAACGGGCCAAGTGCCAGGCGGCCGGCATGGATGACTTCCTGGCCAAACCCTTCCGACGGGAGGAGTTGGCCCGCCGCCTGGCCCACTGGCTGCAGCGGGACTAGGGGGCCGGCGACCGCACCAGGCGCACGGCATTGGCCAGTTGCGGATCATCCACCCCGGGCCAGCCGGTGGTGAAGTCCAAATAGGCCCGATCGGCACCGGTCTCGGCCTCACCGCCGTCACTCCAGAACCAGAGGGACGGGGTGTTGGGGAAGACCCGCAGATCGATGCTGGGCCGCAGGCAACCGCCGCGCACCAGGCTGGTCAACTCCGCCATCGAGGGCAGCCGCCAACGGTTGGCACCGCCCCAGGCCTGCTGGTTCAGGCGATAGACCAGCTCCTGGGCCTGGGGCCAGGTCAGCCGCTGCAGCTGGCCCTGCTGGCACGCCGCACCGGTCAGCCCCCAGCCGCAGGCCTGCCACACCAGGCCGGTCTGCTTATCCAGTACCGTCTGGACATCCTGGCGCTGCCAGCGGGCGTCCACCGCCTGCTGGGCCAGCCCCGTCTGACAGATCTGGCCGGCCAGGGCTAAGCCAGGTCCCCACAGCCACCACAACAGCAACAACCCGCGCCACCATTTAGGCGCACCCTGCTTATCCTGCATCCCAATAATCCTCTTATGCTTTTTTCTGCTACCCCAATGAAAAAGGGCGATCCCGAGGATCGCCCTGGATGTTCGTCGGGCTTATTCGTCGCTGGGCAGGGCCGCCTGCATCACGGTAAAGACATCCGTGTTGTCCACGTAGTCACCCTCGTCGTTCTGCCCCACCTTGCTGGCGAAGGTGGCATCCTGACCGCGCACCAGGCTGCTGAAGGCCTCGCTGCCCTGGCCGCGGGCCCACAGGCGCACCAGCTCGTTGGTGTGGTTGCCGCTCCAGAAGCGCACCGCCGGCAGCGCCGCGGCACCGTTGAAGGTCAGGCTCTGGTAGGGCACGCTGTCGGAGTCCATCCCCAGGGGCAGGGCGTTGCCATGGTCGGTGGTGACGATGAGCAGGGTCTCGTCCCAGCTGCTGTTGGCCGCCACCCACTCTTCCACCGCCTGCAGGGCCTGGTTGAAGTCCACCTGCTCCTCCACCATGCGATCCGCCTGGTTGGCGTGGGCCGCCCAGTCCACAGCGCCGCCTTCCACCATCAGGAAGAAACCGCTCTCCCCCTGGCCCAGGTAGTTGAGGGCACCCTGGGTCATGGTGGCCAGATCCGGCACGGTGGCGATCTTCTTGACGCCGCTGGGCTGGCTGGCGTCCGCCCCCAGCACGCTCGCCTCCCGGCCCTGCTGCAGGGTCCAGCGCACCTTGGGAATGCCCACCAGGGGACCGCTCACGCTCAGGCTGCCGTTGGCCAGGGCCTCGAAGCTGGCCTTGCTTTCGATCAGGGTCCAGGGGGTGCTGGCGCCGCTGGGGATCAGCTCACCGGCCTTCAGCTCGGTCCACTCGGTCTGGCCTATGGTGTCGTAGGGGGTGTAGCAGGCATAGGTGGCGGCGCACTCCTCGTCACTCAGGGCACTCATGTCGCTGCCGTTGCCATCGTAGCCCGGGTTGCCGGTGCCCATCAGCAGATCCACGTTGCCGTTGGTCAGCATGTCCTGGGCGATGGCGGTCATGTTCTTGCGGCTGATATTCTGGGCGGCGAAGGTGGCCGGCGTGGCATGGGAAAGCTGTACCGTGGTCACCACGCCTGTGGTCTTGCCCGCGGCCTTGGCCAACTGGGTGATGTAGCTCAGCGGCTGACCCAGGTTGTCGTAGTTGATGGCGTTGTTGTAGGTCTTCTGGCCGGTGGACAGGGCGGTGCCGGCGGCGGCGGAGTCGGTGAAGTTGGACTTCAGATACTGATAGCCGGCGATGGCGGTCTGATAGCTGTCAGATGCATCCACCTCGGCGGCGCTTTCGTCCCAGGCCTTGTCGGCATCGTAGCTGAGGCCGTCGCCGTTGGCGTCGTTGGTGGGGCTGCTGCTGGTGGTCAGCGGATAGGTGGTCATCCCCAGGCGCACGTCCATGTCGGCATAGGCCGGCAGGGCATTGGCACTGACCCCAGCCTGCCATTCGGCGCCCATCTCCCAGGTGTTCCAGCTGGCACCATCGCTGATCATCAGTATGATGTTCTTCGGCTTGCTGCTGCTGCGCGCCGCCGTGGTGCTGTCGTTGCTGTCATTACAGGCCGACAGCGTCATGGCGGCCAGCACGGCGGCGGCAACCAGGGTAGTTTTTTTATATTTTTCCTTTTGAATCAACATAATCAGCATCTCCATGCCCGTTAGAAGTGCCTAGACGGTACCCAGGCCGCATGACAGTGCCATGATGATTGCGCGTCAGTTTTATGGATTCAAATGGTGCATATTTTTTCCATTTTTCGCCGTCCCTTTGTGAGCCAGCTCGGGTTGCTGCCGCCCCAGCCGGCTAAGGGGCGCGCCAACCTGTATGCTCAGGCCCCCGACCCGACCAAGATGAGATCCCACCCCATGCGCCTTCTGCCCCTCGCCCTCATGCTGGCCCTGGCCGGCTGTGCCAGCCCCACCCCACCTGCCGCCCCCTTCGTGGCTCCGCCGGCGCCACCGGCCAAGCTCGACTCCAGCCAGCTGGACCTGAACCCGGTGGCGCAGCAGATCCCGGCCCGGCCCCTGCCCGCCGACTGGGCTCGGGGCGCCGTCTTCATGGAGATCTACGTGCGGGGCTACCAGGACAGCAACGGCGATGGCATCGGCGATTTTCGCGGCCTCATCAGCCGGCTGGACTACCTGCAGGCCCTGGGGGTACAGGGCCTGTGGCTGATGCCGGTGAACCAGAGCCAGGACCGGGACCACGGCTATGCCGTGGTGGATTACCGGGATGTGGAGGCCGATTATGGCAGCCGGGCCGACTTTAAGGCCCTGCTGGACGCGGCCCACGCCCGGGGCATGGGGGTCATCATGGACTACGTCATCAACCACAGCTCCGATGCCAACCCCCTGTTTCTGGACTCCAAGGCCAACCGCAACGGCAAGCGCGACTGGTATATCTGGGCCGACCATGATCCCCAGTGGTACAACTGGGATCAGAGCGAGACCTGGCACCGGGTCCGCCCCGGCAAGAACTACTACTACGGGGTGTTCTGGAGCGGCATGCCCGATTTCAACCTGCGCAATCCCCAGGTGCTGGCCTTCCACCACGACAACCTGCGCTACTGGATGAACCAGGGGGTGGATGGCTTCCGCTTCGATGCGGTGGGCCAGCTCGTGGAAAATGGCCCCAAGGCCTACGAATCCCAACCGGAGAACAAGCCGATCCTCAAGGATCTGCAGACCCTGGTGCACAGCTATCCGGGCAACTTCATGGTCTGCGAGGAGCCCGCCGATCCCGTGGGTGCCGCACAGGATGACGCCTGTGGTTCCGCCTTCGCCTTCGGCTTCAACGAGCAGGTGCGGGCCTCGGTGAAACAGGGCGCCGCCACCGACAAGCTGATCCAGATCCTCCAACGCTATCCTCTGCAGCAGATGGGGCTGGTGCTGGGCAGCCACGACAGCTACGCCGGCGAGCGGCTGATAGAAGACCTGGGCGGCGACGAGGCGGCCTACCGGCTGGCGGTGGCCACCCAGCTGACCCTGCCGGGGCAGCCATTTATCTATTACGGCGAGGAGATCGGCATGGGCACCAGCCGGGGCAATGGCGGCGACTGGGGGCTGCGGGCGCCCATGAGCTGGCAGGCCGACGGCGGCTTCAGCACCGTCACGCCGTTTCGCGCGCCGGCCGACAACCAGGCCGACTATAACGCGGCGGAGCAGCAGGCCGAACCCGACTCGCTCTGGCACCACTATCAGCGGCTGATCGCCCTGCGCAAGGCCCATCCGGCCCTGCGGGAAGGGGATCTGCAGCTGCTGGCCGAGGGTCCGGTGCTGGCCTACCTGCGTCAGGCCGGAGATGAGCGCGTGCTGGTGCTGCTGAACTACAGCCACCAGGCCCAAGCCCTCAGCCTGCCCCTCAAGAGCGAAGCCCCACAACGCCTGCTGGGCCAGGGGACCCTGAGTGCGGGCCAGACCCTGCAGCTGAGTCTGCCGGCCCAGGGGATGGCCATCTACCGCCTGTAACTCCCCCGCCGCCGACAACAATAAGGCGCCAGATGGCGCCTTATTGTTGCATGAGAGAACCGCTACTCCTGGTTGGCGATCATGGCGGCCAGTTCCGGCCTGGCCAGCGCCTCCAGGTCGACGAAGCGCGCCGGGATCAGCTGATGCTCCTCCACCGTCTGCCCCCGCAGCACCCCCACCAGCCGCTGCACCGCCAGATAGCCCAGCTGCCTGGGTTGCTGCACCATGACGCCATACAGGCGCCGGTCCCGGATCGCCTGGGCCAGCAGGGGATCCAGATCGAAGCCGATATGCACGGGCGCCGGACTCAGGGCCAGCTCCCGCAACACCACCGCCACCGCCATGGTGGTGGACTCGTTGACCGAGAAGATGCCGTCGAACGGCCCCGCCTCCCGCAGGAAATGGTGCAAGACGCTGCGCGCCTCCCCCACCCCCAATCCCAAGTAGGGGGAATAGCTCAGCTGCAGGCCCGCCTCCCGCGCCCCCCGGGCAAACCCCAGCTCCCGGGCGTCCGTGCTGGGGATGCCGGGCTTGAGCCGCACCAGCAGCACACGGCCATGGCCTCCCAGGGCCTGGCCCAGACGCAGAGCGGCCAGCTCGCCGGCCGCCCCATTGTCGGTGGCCACCACCGCCACCCGTTCACCGGGCAGATCCCGGTCCAGGTACAAGGTGGTGATGCCCTGCTTGCGCAACAGGGCCACATGCGCCTCGCGCGCCGTTGAGCTGGGGGCGATGACCAGCCCCTGACAGCCCATGGCCACCAGACGGTTGATGGCCTCCCGCTGGGTGTCGTCCTCTTCGTCCATGGGGGTCAGGGCATGTACCCGCACCCCCAGATCCTGGCCGGCCAGCTTGGCCCCCAGCACCACCTCGCTCCAGAAACGCTTGCCACCGGCCCCCGCCACCAGGCCGACACAGTCGGCCAGCACGGCGCCGCTGCACCACCATAACAACAGGCCGCACCAGAGCCCGTACCGCCAGATCCGCCCCATAGCGCCCCCTTCGGCCATTCGCTGGGCTAAGTGTAATGCACCGAGACCAACGCCAGCCAAGGACGGAGGCAACCGGGTCTATAGTTAGCAAAGAGTGTCACCCACAGCGGGTCAGCATAAGGGGGAACTATGGCAACCATCATGGTCATCGGCGCCGGCCTCGGCGGCCTCTCCGCCGCCTACGAACTCAAGGCCACCCTGGGTTCGGCCCATAGGGTGGTCCTCATCAGCGACAAGCCCAGCTTCGACTTCACCCCCTCCAATCCCTGGGTAGCTGTGGCCTGGCGCAAGCGCGACCAGGTCTCCCTCCCCATCGCCCCCCAGGTAGCCAAAAAGGGCATCGACTTCATCCCCCAAGGGCTGGTCCGGCTGGATCCCAAGGCCCGTCAGGTCACCCTGGCCGATGGCAGTGAGCACGGCTACGACTACCTGGTGCTGTGCACCGGCCCCGAGCTGGCCTTCGACGAGCTGCCCGGCGCCGGGCCGGAGGCCGGCAGCAGCAGCGTCTGCACCCTGCCCCATGCCGAGGACTGCCAGGCCACCGTAGCGCAGCTGCTGGCCCAACCCGGGCCCGTGGTGGTGGGAGCCCTGCCCGGCGCCTCCTGCTTCGGCCCGGCCTATGAATATGCCTTCATCCTCGACAAGCACCTGCGGGACCACAAGCTGCGCAAGGCCGTGCCCCTCACCTTCGTCACCAGCGAGCCCTATATCGGCCACCTGGGGCTGGGCGGGGTCGGCGACTCCAAGGGGCTGCTGGAGAAGGCCCTGCGGGAGCGGGACATCCCCTGGATCTGCAACGCCAAGACCCGGGCGCTGCAGGACGGTCAGGTGCTGGTGGACGAGTTGGATGATCTGGGTCAGCTCAAGCGCCAGCATGCCCTGCCCTATCGCCATGCCATGCTGCTGCCGGCCTTTCGCGGCATAACCCCCCTGCGGGGCATCGAAGGCCTGGTGAATCCCAGGGGCTTCGTGCTGGTGGACGACCAACAGCGCAACCCCACCTACCCCAATATCTACGCCGCCGGGGTCTGCATCGCCATAGCGCCGCCGGTGGCCACCCCGGTCCCCACCGGCGTGCCCAAGACCGGCTACATGATCGAGTCCATGGTGCGGGCCATCACCCTCAACATCCAGGCCGAGCTGCAGGGACAGACACCCCAGGCCAAGGCCAGCTGGAACGCCATCTGTCTGGCGGACATGGGCAACACGGGCGCCGCCTTCGTGGCCATCCCTCAACTGCCGCCGCGCAACGTGGCCTGGTTTGCCGAGGGCAAGTGGGTTCACCTGGCCAAGGTGGCCTTCGAGAAATACTTCCTGCGCAAGATGCAGCACGGCGAGACCGAGCCCCTGTACGAGCGGTTGGTGCTCAAGTACCTGGGTATCGACAAACTGGAGCAGGCGGCTGACCGGACGGATAAAACTTCGCTATAGTGGCGGCTCACGTCACCCAAGCCCCTAGGAGGCGCCATGTTTTCCCTGAGCCGTTTTTCCGCCCTGCCCGGCGCCATGCTGGTGAGCCTGGTGAACACCCAGCTGCGGGATCATTTCGCGGATCTGGCGGATCTGTGCCGCTACCACGACATCCAGGCCAGCGAGCTGCAGGCCAAGCTGGCCGAGGACGGCTTTCACTACCAGGCCGAGCTCAAGCAGTTTCGCGAGGCGTAAAAACGCGGGGGCCTAAAGCCCCCGCTGTTGCATCCGCCGCAAGAATTCCGTCATCACCCGCTCGTAGATCAGATCCCCCATCACGTGGTCTTCCACCCCACGGTCTATGTTGGGGTTGTCGTTGATCTCAATCACGTAGGCCTTGTTGCCCTTCTGCTTGATGTCCACGCCGTACAGGCCATCGCCGATGAGGTTGGCCGCCTTCAGGGCCGTCTCCCGCACGCAGCGCGGTACCGCCAGCACATCCAGGGTCTCCCAGCCGCCGGCGTTGAAGTTGCCGCCCTCCTGGTGCTGGTAGATCTGCCAGTGCCCCCGGCTCATGTAGTACTTGCAGGCAAACAGCGGCTGGTGATCCAGCACGCCGATGCGCCAGTCGAACTCGGTGTACATGAACTCCTGGGCCAGGATCAGGGAGGAGCTCTGCATCATCTCCCGGGCCTTCGCCTCCAGCGCCTCCAGGCTGTCCACCTTGTGCACCCCGCGGGAGAAGGAGCCGTCCGGAAGCTTGAGCACGCAGGGCAGTCCCAGGGCCGCCACCGTCTTGGCCGCCCAATCGGCCTCACCGGCGCGGATCACCCGGGTCTTGGGGGTGGGCACCTTGTGCTTCTCCAGCAGCTCCGCCAGATAGACCTTGTTGGTGCAGTACATGATGGAGGCGGGATCGTCGATCACCACCAGCCCCAGCTTCTCCGCCCGGCGGGCGAACTGATAGGTGTAGTTGTCGATGTTGGTGGTGGCGCGGATAAACAGGGCGTCATATTCCCCCAGCCGGCCCAGCTGATCCTTGTCGATGAGATCCACCTTGATGCCCAGCCGCTGACCGGCGCGGATGAAGCGCTTGATGGCCATCAGGTTGGAGGGCGGCAGCTGCTCCTCCCGGTCGATGAGGATGGCCAGGTCGTAGCGATACTTGCGATGGGGGCTGCTCTGGCGCCAGATCTTGCGGGAGAAGCGCTCCAGGGCGGCGGCGAAGCTGTCCTGCTGGCCGTTTTCCAGCTGCTGGAAGGGATAGGGCGCCACGCCGGCCACCTGCCAGCCCTGGCGCTGGTGGCGGAAGGTCACCTGCATCACCGGCAAGGGGTATTGCTCGAACAGGGCGCGGGCCAGCTTCTGCAGGGCGGGCACCTCGCTCTGGCCGAAGTAGAACAGCTGGGTGACTGTGCCTTGCGGGCTGCCGGCGAAAGCCTGATCCAGCGCCTCGTTCATGCCCCCCAGCACCATCAATTGGAATTCTTTGCTGGAGAGTTCATTGATGGTGCGCAGGGTAGGCAAGATGCGGTGGCCGCGGGCTTCGGCCAGCAGGGTGCAGTAGTAGCCCAGGCTTTGATAATCGTAGTTGCGGCACAGATTGATGACTTGAGTGTTGCGGGCGGCGGCGTCGCTGCGATGGTCGAGGTAGTCGCCCACGCTAACGACGCTTTCCGAGGGGAAGTAGGCAGCCCAATCCGATTTTTCTTCGGTCACGATAAGAAACTTGGCCATGATGACTCCAAGTTGACTAGCAAGGATATCCGGCGCGGCACACAGATGGGGAGGTCGGATACGATCCGGGTAAGACGAGTCTGTGCAGATAAGAGAGCGGTTAGGTGCAACAGGCAGGTGGCCCGCCGAAATGCTATGCCTGTCACACTTTACCCGTCAAGCGCTTGGGCCTATGATTCGACTCGTTTGGGCTGCCCTGCGCGCCCGCCTTGCCCCCGCCCCCTCACCATCGCCCGGACAGACGACGCCAGCCAAGCCTCCGCCCCCCTATGCGGGTTTCATCGGGAATCGTTTGGAGACGTTATGATCCGCGATGCGCAGCTTGACGATCTGCCGGCCCTGTTGGCCCTGGAGCAGACCGCCTTCCCCGGCGACAGATTATCCGGACGCCAGTTCCGCCGTTTCATCAAGAGCGACAACAGCCGTACCCTGGTGCTGCAACAAGACGGCCAGCTGGCCGGTTACGCCCTGGTGCTGTTTCACCACAGGACCCACCTGGCCCGTCTCTACTCCCTGGCCATCGCCACCCAATTGCGCGGCCAAGGGCTGGCCGGCCAGCTGATGGAAGCCTGTGAGCAGGAGGCGCTGGCGCGCGGCTACCTGACCCTGCGCCTGGAGGTACGGGAGGACAACGCCGGCGCCCGGGCCCTGTACCGCAAGCGGGGCTATCGCCCCATCCGCCTGCTGGCCCACTACTACGACGATGCCGCCGACGGCATCCGGCTGGAGAAGCGGCTGCAGCCGGGCAAACCCACCAGCCTGCTGCCGGTACCCTACTACGCCCAGACATTGCCCTTCACCTGCGGTCCCGCCAGCCTGCTGATGGCTCGCAGTGCCCTCACACCGGGATTCGTGCCCAGCCGGCGGGAGGAGGTGCAGATCTGGCGCGAGGCCACCACCGTCTTCATGACCACGGGCCACGGCGGCTGCTCCGCCCTGGGGCTGGCCCTGGCGGCCCATCGCCGCGGCCTCACGCCCCGCCTGTGGGTCAGCCAGACCCAGACGCCCTTCCTGCGCGGGGTGCGCAGCGACCACAAGCGGCAGGTGATGGAGCTGGTGCAGGCGGACTTCGCCCAGCAGGCCGAAGAGGCCGATCTGGACATCCGCCTGGGCCGCGCCAGCCTGGCGGAGCTGGGCCAGGAGCTGGCCGCCGGTCATCCTGTGCTGGTGCTCATCAGCACCTGGCGGCTCACCGGTGACAAGGCCCCCCACTGGGTGGTGCTGGTGGGGCTGGACGAGCAGTTTGTCTTCTTCCACGACCCGGACGTGGACAGCAGCCGGGATCGGCTGGCCTCCGCCATCCAGGTGCCGGTGCGGCGGGACGACTTCGCCGCCATGATGCAGTACGGCCAGGAGCGCTTCAGCGCCGCTCTCTCCCTGACCGGCCAGTAAAACAGCAACGCCGGGCAAGCCCGGCGTCGTTGTGGTGTGCAGCGTGCGCCCTGCCTAGGCACTCACCGGCTTGACCTCCGGCTGCTCGCCCGCCAGGCCACGGTAGATCAGGGCCCCCAGGGCGCCCCCCACCAAGGGGGCCAGCCAGAACAGCCACAGCTGGGCGGTGGCCCAATCCCCCACATACAGTGCCACGCCGGTACTGCGGGCCGGGTTCACCGAGGTGTTGGTCACCGGAATGGAGATCAGGTGGATCAGGGTCAGGCACAGGCCGATGGCGATAGGCGCGAAGCCCTGCGGCGCCCGGCGGTCGGTGGCCCCCATGATCACCAGCAGGAACATGGCGGTCATCACCACCTCACACACCAGGGCGGCGGTCAGGCTATAGCCCCCCGGGGAGTGATCGCCATAGCCGTTGGAGGCAAAGCCAGCGGCCAGATCGAAGCCACTCTGACCGCTGGCGATGATGTAGAGCACGCCGCCGGCGGCCAGCCCCCCCAGCACCTGGGCCACCATATAGGGCACCACCTCCTTGGCCGGGAAGCGGCCGCCGACACACAGCCCCAGGGTCACCGCCGGATTGAGGTGACAGCCGGAGATGTGGCCGATGGCAAACGCCATGGTCAGTACCGTCAGGCCGAAGGCCAGGGAGACCCCCAGCAGGCCGATCCCCACTGCGGGGAAGGCCGCCGCCAGCACGGCGCTGCCACAGCCCCCCAGCACCAGCCAGAAGGTCCCGAAAAACTCTGCTCCATATGCTCTCATCGTTGCGTTCCTTTCGTCTTGCTTAAACGGGAACCCGTACCTAAGGCGGCAACCACCGGGCAACGACCTGTGACACCACAGGCAGCCAGGCTCACAAACGGCACCAAGTGAAGCTCAGGCTGCCCCCAGGATACGCCCCTGCCCTGACAGATAAAAGACACGGGTTCTAACGGGCCCACGCCGCCTGCTGCAGCACGACGCGATAGCCATCCAGGTCCTCAAAGGTGCGTCCCAGACCATCCCAGTAGGGGTTGTAGGCCGGCACCGCCAGGAAGTCGGCGGCCAGCATGGCCTCGCAGGCGGCCTGCCAGTGGGCCGGCTCGGGCAGGTAAAACACCAGCAGGTGATCCCGGCTCGGCGCCCGACCCACCTTGTGACCCCGTTGATGGGTGAACTCCAGATGATAGGGCTGGTGCGGATGGCCCAGCAGGATGCCGTCAAAGCCCTGATGATCGGCAAAGGCCCCCAGGCGGACAAAACCCAGGCCGTCACAGTACTGGATCGCCAGGGCGCTGAGCTGGTCCGTGGGACGGGCGATACGCAAGATGGCGTGAGAGGGGATCATGGCAGCCTCCGAGCAAATGAAATCATGATGCGCCAGACCCGTGGCGGGTCCAGTGACGGCGCCCGCAGGTTGCGATGCTGGATGAGCCCATGGGGCGCACTCAGGCGTCCAGGCAGAGTCCTTCGAAGCCGCCGTGGTGCAGCAGCTCCCGGATCAGCAGCAGCCGGCTGGCAAACTCCCGGTCCACCGGCAGCCCCACTTGACTGGCCGGGCGTCCCCAGGCCAGTTCCGCCAGCCGGTTGAACAAGCCCTCCACCGTCTCCAGGCGCAGGGGCAGTTCGGTCACCGGGCTCACCGCCAACAGGGTCTGCCACAGCTCCGGCGGCAGGGCCAGCAGGCCCCCTGCAGCCGGCGGCAGGCGGGGCATCAGCTCATCCTCGATAAAGGCGATGGCCTGCTCCAGCTGATCATCGGTGGCCGGTTCATCCTTGAGCCAGGCGGCGATGGCGGACCAGGACAGCTGCAGGCAGGTCTGGCCCCCCTGTTGCAGGCTCAGGGTATCCCCCTGGCTGATCAGGCGGGCACGATAGACACGGGTTTGCGACATGATGACTCCCTGAAAATAGCGCAACACAGAGGGATACCAGCGTCGCCGCCCCAGGGCAAGCGACCGCACGCCGCTCCGGCGCCGTCGCGATGGTAAAATGCGGCTGGGCGTCGGCCGGCTTGTCCGGCAAAATAGATTCGACCGAAGCCTTGCGCGTCTGGCCGACTGGCACAGCAAGACGACGCCGGGCTGATCCTGATCAAGGGGTTGCGTGTACAAACTGGCAACTTATGGCAAGTTGCTTGAATCACACCGGCAACCGTATCACCTGCATCGTTATTTTTTTCAAGGAAACCGCCATGAGCGTCAGCGCCTTCTACCTGATGAACAATCCCATCCAGCACTACGATTGGGGCAGCCGCGAGGCCCTCACCCAGCTGTTCGGCATCGCCAACCCCGACCAGCAGCCCCAGGCCGAGCTGTGGATGGGCGCCCACCCCAACGGCTGCGCCCAGGTAGACAGTGACGGCGTGGCCACCCGACTTTCCGATCTCATCGCCCGGGATCCTGTCGCCACCCTGGGCGCCGCCACCGCCCAGCGCTTCGGCAGCCTGCCGTTTTTGTTCAAGGTGCTGTGCGCCGACAAGGCCCTCTCCATCCAGGTTCATCCCAGCAAGGCCCAGGCCGAGGCGGGCTACGCCCGGGACAACGCCGCGGGCCTGGCCGCCAACGCCGCCAACCGCAACTACCGGGATGACAACCACAAGCCGGAACTGGTGTTTGCCCTGACCCCCTACCAGGCAATGAACGGCTTCCGCCCCCTGGCGGACATCCAGGCGCTGTTTGCCCGGGTGGGCTTCACCAGCCTGCAGCCACAACTGGCCACGCTGGCGGCCAACCCCACCCCGGAGGGACTGTCCGACTTCTTCCGGGCCCTGCTGACCTTAAGTGACGAACAGAAGGCGTGCCCCTTGCGCGAGCTGCAGGCTTATGCCGCCGACCACCAGGACGAAGAGACCTTCGCCCTCATCCGCCATCTGGCCGGTCTCTACCCCGGCGATGTGGGCCTGTTTGCCCCCTTGCTGCTCAATGTGCTGACCCTGCAACCCGGCCAGGCCATGTACCTGGACGCCTGCACCCCCCATGCCTACATCCGCGGCACCGGCCTTGAGATCATGGCCAACTCGGACAACGTGCTGCGGGCCGGTCTGACCCCCAAGCACATCAACGTGGATGAACTGCTGTCCTGTACCCGTTGCGAGGCCAAACCGGCGGACGAGATCTTGCTGGCGCCGCGCCAGGCAGATGGCGTGCAGCACTATGAGGTGCCGGTGCCGGACTTCACCTTCAGCGTCTACGCCACGGGCGACCATCGGCTGACCACCGCCAGCGCCGAGGTGCTGTTTGCCATCGACGGTCCCCTGACCCTTAGCCAGGGAGATGAATCCCTCACCCTGGCTAAGGGTCAGTCCGCCTTCATTCCGGCGGCCACCGGCCCCTATCGGGTACAGGCCCAGGGCCGCTTCGCCCGGGCCGGCAATCAGGCCGGATGAGCCAGGATATCCGCCAGCTGCTGAGCCAGTTGCTCGGCGGCGAGCCCCCCCTGGGCCAGGTCCATTTCGCCGAGCATCAGAGCCAGGCGCCGGATCTGGCCTTCCGGGTGGATTTCCCCCGGCTGGAGATCCTGCTCGCCGGCAGCCTGCAGGATCAGTTCCGCGGCGAGGGACCCAGCCGGCTAGCGGCCGGGGATGTGCTGTACGTGCCGGCCAACCGCTGGAATGACCCCCAGTGGCAGGGACCGGCCAGCACCCTCAGCATACTGTTCGGCAAGCAGCAGCTGGGCTTCAGCCTGCTGCAGTGGGATGGCCAGCAGCTGCACAACCTGGCCAAGCAGCACGTGGCCCGGCGCGGGCCGCGCATCGGCTCCTTCCTGCTGCAGACCCTCAACGAGCTCGGCACCCAGCCCCAGGATCAGCAGACCGCCCGCCTGGTGGTGCAGAGCCTGCTGAGCCACTGTTGCGATCTGCTGGGCAGCCAGATCACCACCCGCTCCAAGAGCCAGGCGCTGTTCGAGGCGGTGCGCGGCTACATCGACAGCCACTATGCGGCGCCCCTGACCCGGGAATCGGTGGCCCAGGCGTTTTACGTCTCCCCCAACTACCTGTCCCACCTGTTTCAGAAGATGGGGCCCTTCGGCTTCAACGAATACCTCAACTACACCCGGCTGGAGCATGCCAAGGCGTTTCTCAAGGAGTACGACCTGAAGATCAAGGAGATTGCCACCGCCTGCGGCTTCGCGGACAGCAACTATTTTTGCCGGCTGTTTCGTAAAAGCACCGCCCGCTCCCCGTCGGAGTACCGGCGCCATTACCACAGCCTGAAGGAAGAGCGAGAGGGTTAATCCAGTACCAGGCGGGTCTGACTGGGGGAGCCCATCAGCTTGTGCACCGCATTCATCACCCGGTTGGGCTCCCGCAGGAACAGGTTGGTGCTGACCTGCACGCAGCGCAAGGCGTCAAATCGCGCCAGGCCGTCGATCTCGATGTCCGTGATCAACAGCACAACATCCGCCTGGGCGATGGCATCCGGCGCCAGCGGCGTTTCCACCCCCAGGGCGCCCTGGGTCTCTATGCTCAGCTGCCACTTGAGCTGCTGGCACAGGGTCTCCAACCGCTCCGCCGCCATATAGGTGTGAGCCACCCCACTGATACAGGCGGTTACCGCCACCAACTTATGCGTCATCCAGTCTCCGTCATCGTCTGCTAGCCCCCCAGGGTCACCCGCAAGCCCAGCGCCTCGGCCTCGGCCACCACGGCCGCCACCGTCTGAGGATCCGGCTCGGCCACCCCGGCCAACTGAAAGCGTTTTCCAAGCAGAGTATACTTGGGCTCGCCATAACGATGAAACGGCAACAGATGCACCTCGGTCAAGCCCAGGGAGGTTAAGCGCGCAAAAATCCGCTCAAGATTCGCCGGCGTCAGGGTGAAACCGGGAATCAGCGGCACCCGAGGTATCACCCGGATCCCGGCGCGCACCAGGGCCGCCAGGTTGGCCAGCACCCGGTCCAGATCCAGCCGCAGCAGCTGGCGGGACTGCTCGGCATCCAGGATCTTGAGATCGAACAACACCTCGTCACACTGTTGCGCCAGGCTCAGCAGCCGGGGCCAGGGAGCATCGCCGGCGGTCTCGATGGCGGTGTGGATGCCCTGCCGCCGCAGACTCGCCAGCAATCGGCTGGCAAACTCGGCCTGCAGCAGCACCTCGCCCCCCGACAGGGTGACGCCGCCGCCTGAGCTGCGAAAGAAGACCTCATCCTTGAGCAATGTCTGCTCCAGCTCCCCCAGGGTGACGTCCCGCCCCAGCTGCTCGAAAGCCCCGGAGGGGCACTCCTGGGCATCCCGCAGGCAGGGGGTGCAGTGCAGGCAGCGCGCCTCCCGCCGCACGAACTGGATCCGGCCTGAGATAGACTCGGGATTGGCACACCAGGGGCAGCGGTGGGGGCAGCCCTTGAAGAACACCAGGGTGCGGATACCCTGGCCATCGTTGAGGGAGTAGCGCTGGATGTTGAAGATGCGGGCTGTCTCGGCCCGCAGCGGTATCACCTCAGAGCTGGTGGGCGGTGCGACGTATGATGTCATCCTGGATCTCCTTGGACAGCTCCACGAAGAAGGCGCTGTAGCCGGCCACCCGCACCACCAGGCCGGCGTACTCCCGCGGATTCTCCTGGGCCCGTTGCAAGGTCTCGGCGTTGACCACGTTGAACTGCACGTGCTGCAGCTTGAGCTTGGTGAAGGCCCGCAGAAAGTCCGCCAGCTTGTTGAGCCCCCCGTCGCCGGCCAGGGTCGCCGGGGTGAACTTGACGTTCAGCAGGGTGCCGTTGGAGAGCAGATAGTTGTCCAGCTTGCTCACCGATTTCAGCACGGCGGTCGGCCCCTGGCTGTCCTGCCCCACCATGGGGGAGAGGCCGCCATCGGCCAGCTGCTCCCCGGCCAGGCGACCATCCGGCGTGGCCCCCACCACGGCCCCCAGGGGCACGTGGGCCGACACCGTGTAGGAGCCGGGGGTGAATTGGCCACCCCGGGGATTGCGGTACTGCTCCACCTCCTTGCAGTAGCAGCGCAGCAGAGCGGCGCTGATGTCGTCCACCGCATCCACGTCGTTGCCGTATTTTTCGAAGCGGTTGATGAGCCGCGCCCGCACCGCCTGGCCCTGGGGAGTGGCGAAGTTGTCCTTCAGCACCTGCATCAGCTCGGGAAAGCTCAGCCTGTGCTGCTCGAACACCAGGCCCCGCAGGCCGTGCAACGAGTCCCCCAGGTTGGCGATGCCGATCCCCTGCACGCCGGAGAAGTTGTAGCGGGCGCCCCCGTCCGTGATATCCCGCCCCTGGTCCAGGCAATCGAGGATGAAGGAGGAGAGCAGCGGCACCGGCGCCCAGTCCCGATGGCCGATGTCGCAGATGTTGCTGCCCTCCACCATCAGGCGCACATAGTGCCGGATCTTGGCACGGATCTGCTCCAGCAGCGCGGCAAAGCCGATGTCGGCGTTGTGAGCATTCTCCTGCAGGACGATTTCCATCACCTTCAGCAGGTTGAACATGGCGATGTCATGCAGGCCATAGGTGCGGCCGGGAATGGACAGCTCCACACAGCCCACCACGGCATAGTCCCGGGCATCCTCCAGGCTCACCCCCCGGTTGAGAAAGGCCGGCACCACCACCTCATCGTTGAAGATCTGCGGTATGCCGGTGCCCAGCCGCACCGTCTCGGCGGTCTTGCGCAGGAAGGCCCGATCAATAAACTCGTTCACCCGCACCCCCAGGTTGGGCTGGGGCAGCTGCACATCCTGATAGGCATCCAGACAGAGGAACGACAGCGGATTGACCGCGCTGCGCCCTGTCTCGGTCAGCCCCCCCAGCAGGGCGGTATAGCCGGTGGGAAAGCCGGCGAAGTAGCGAGCGCTGCTGGAGGAGCGCAGCAGCACCACGTCGTTGCACTTGACCCACAGGGAGGCCAGCAGCTCCCGCAGGAAGGCGGGATCCTCGCCCCGGGCCAGACTGGCCTGGTAGAAGGGCAGCATGTACTGATCGAAGCGCCCCAGCGACAGGGAGCTGGCGTTGGACTCGTACTGCAGAATGGTGTTCAGGTACCAGAACAGCTGACAGGCCTGCCAGAAGTCCTCCGGCGGCAGATCCATCAGATGACGGCTGTGGGCCGCCAGGGTACTGAGCTCCCAGGCCCGCCGGGGATCGGTGCAGGCGTCAGCCTGCTGCTGGGCCAGCTCGGCGTAGCGCTGGATGTGGCGCCGGGATGCCTGCAACAGCAGCAGGACGGCGGCGAAAAACGGATTGTCCGGCTCGGCGTGCAGCCGCTCCTTCAGCTCGGCGGTCAGGGCCCCCAGGCCCAGCTGCAGCAGGCGGGGATAGTCGATGATGATGTGCCCCTGCCCCTTGTCGGTCTGGTTGATGCTGAAGATCTGGGTAGCCACCGCCTCCTTCACCTCGTCGGTCATCTGCCCCTGGATGAAGTCCTTCATGGAGCGGCCGGCCCAGTAGGGATAGAGCTCCTCGCGGTAGATCCGCTTGTTTTCCTCACTCATCTCGAAACGGTCCTGGGGCCGACTGGCAAAATGGTCCAGCTCCTTGAGCAGCCAGTAGGGATCCATCTCGGGGGACATGATGCCGGCCCTGGGCGCCAGGGTGCGGTTACCGGCGATCAGTTCCTCATCACGAATCGTGATGGCCACGTGATCCAGTATGTAGGCCGTGGCCTTGGCCCGACGCAGGATCACGGGTTCGCCCTCGGTCTGCCGATGGCTGGCCGTGTACAGCAGCGCCCGCTCCAGTGAGATGACTCTGGGTTGGGCAAACAGGGCGGCCTTCAGGCGTTCAATACGATTCGTCATGGGAAACTCCTAAAAACAGCGGAGGAGCCAGGCTCCTCCGCATCGCTGACAGACTCAGGCGGTTTGTGCCAGATGGGACTGGATCTTGTTCATGATGGCGTCCGCCCGCTTCACCGCATCGCTGATGTTCACCCGTACCAGGGGCTTGCCGGTGAAGCGCTCCTCGAACTGGATGCCGATGTCCTTGGTCAGGATCACCATGTCGGCATCCACGATATCCTCGGCGGTCAGCACGTTCTCCTGGCCGATGGAGCCCTGAGTCTCCACCTTCACCTGCCAGCCCTTGGCCTTGGCGGCCGATTCCAGCGCTTCGGCGGCCATGTAGGTATGGGCGACCCCGGAGGGACAAGCCGTTACGGCGACAATCTTGGTCATAGTGGTTTCCTCGCGTGATTAATTGATTTCAAAGTCCAGATCCAGGTCGTCATCCTGCTTGGCCGGTTGCAGAGCAGCCTTCTTGCGAGCCAGCCCCTTGAGCAGATTGACGCAGACCGCCGTCACCACCATGCCCACGGCGATTGCCGCGATATAGCCCAGCTTGCCCTGCACCACCGGCAGCACGATGAGGCCACCCCAGCCGGCGTAACACTCGGCCCCCAGCAGGGCGGCGGTGACGGTACCGCAGGCGCTGCCGATCATGATGGAGGGGATGACCCGCAGCGGATCGGCGGCGGCAAACGGGATGGCCCCTTCGGTGATACCGACACAGCCCATCACCAGGGAGGCCTTGCCGGCTTCCCGTTCCTCATCGCTGAAATTCTTGCGGCTCAGCAGGGTGGCCAGCCCCAGCCCCAGAGGCGGGACGGCGATGCCCACGGCGGCGATGGCCACCACGGTGTAGACCCCCTGGGCCACGCAGATCAGCATGAAGGCATAGGCCACCTTGTTGACCGGGCCGCCCATGTCGAAGGCCAGCATCAGCCCTATGATGATGGCCAGCACCACTATGCTGCCCTGCTGCATACCCTGCAGGCCCGCGGTCAGGCTGGCAGTCAGGGCGCCGACCGGCTCACCCAGCCCCCACATCATGATGCCGGCGGTGATCAGGGTACCGACGATGGGGATGACGAAGATGGGCATCACGGAACGCAACACCTTGGGCACGGGGATCTTCTTGAGATAGAAGACCAGTATGCCCCCCAGCAGGCCGGCGATGATGGCGCCGAAGAAGCCGGCACCGAAGCTGTTGCCCACCCAGGCGCCGATGGCGCAGGGTGCCAGGGCGGCCCGTTCGGCGATGGAGTAGCCGATATAGGCCGCCAGAAACGGCACCATCAGGGTCAGGCCCGCCACCCCGAGGTCAAACAGCTTCTTCAGATTGGGATCCGTGACCGCGTCAGGCACGGCCCCCTTGCCATACAACATGACGGACACCGCCAGCAGTATGCCGCCCGCCACCACGAAGGGGATCATGTGGGACACCCCCGTCATCAGGTGACTCCGTGTGTTCTTCAGTATCTGCACCAGTTCGCTCATGGGAAGCTCCTGTAGTTGCCTTTGCCCGTAATCCACGATGGACACGATAGGCCAAGGCCCCAAGGCGCAGACAGTGGACAAAACAGCCATTTACTGGACATTTGTACTGTCGATTTGAAAATGAGATCGGGGTAGCAAGTTTTAGTCATCGGAAAAAGCTGCTGTTTTACCTGTGAATTTGTGACGAACAACGCAATAAACACCCGAGATTACATTTGTCCAGCTTTTGACAGTTTTGTCTGGTGGTCCCCCACCAACAGCACTTTTATGCTGTAGCCAATTCATCTGTGAGCGGCATGAGGAGAGACGTGATGGCCCAGATTGTTAACTTTGTCTGCGCACTGCCGAACGGGGTACATGCCCGTCCTGCCAGCCATGTAGAAAGCCTGTGCAACCGATTCAATTCCAAGGTGGAGTGGCACAACCTGCGCACCCAGCGCCGGGGGGATGCCAAGAGCGCCCTGGCGGTGATCGGCACCGACACCCTGCAGGGGGACGAATGCCAGCTGATCATCCACGGCGACGACGAGGCCAGCGCCTTCGAGAACATCAGCCAGTTTATCCGGGACGAGTTTCCCCACTGCGACGCCCCCCTGGCCCAGGCCGAGGAACAGCCGCAGGATCCCTTGCCGGAATCCCTGACCCACCTCAACCCCACATTGGTGCGCGGGCGGGCCGTGTGCGGCGGCAGCGCCGGCGGCGTGCTGACCCGCCTCAGCGCCCTGGATCTGCACAACCTGGGCCCCCTGCCCGAGCCGCACTCCCTGGCCGAGGAAGAGGCCGCCTTGCAGCGGGGCCTGGAGCAGCTGCAGCGGCACATAGAGCTGCAGCGGCTGGACAACGACGGCACCGCCAGCGCCGTGCTGGAGGCCCACGGCTCCCTGGCCCGGGACCGCAGCCTGCAGCAGCACCTGCAGGAGGGCCTGCGGGCCGGCGGCAGCTGCGCCGAGGCCATCATCAACAGCGCCGATCACTTCTGCGCCCAGTTTGCCGCCTCCCAGAGCAGCTACCTGCAGGAGCGGGTGCTGGACGTGCGGGACGTCTGCTATCAGCTGCTGCAGCAGATCTACGGCGAGTCGCGCTTCGCCACCCCGGGCACCCTGAGCCAGCCGGCCATCTGTCTGGCGGACGAGCTGACCCCCAGTCAGTTCCTCGAGCTGGACAAGTCCCTGCTCAAGGGGCTGCTGCTGCGCAGCGGCGGCACCACCTCCCATACCGTGATACTGGCGCGCTCCTTCAACATCCCCACCCTGGTGGGCATGGATCCCGCGGCCCTGACCCCCTGGCTGGATCAGCCGGTGCAGATCGACGGCGACGCCGGCATCCTGGTGATGGAGATGACGCCGGCCATCCAGCGCTACTACCGCCAGGAGCGGCAGCTGCAGCAGGCCATCGCCGCCCAGCAGCAGCAGTGGCTGCAGCAGGCGGGGCGCAGCGCCGACGGCATCCGCCTGGAGGTGGCCGCCAACATAGCCCACCCGGTGGAGGCCGCTACCGCCTTCGCCCAGGGGGCCGAATCGGTGGGCCTGTTCCGCACCGAGATGCTCTACATGGACCGCGCCAGCGCGCCGGACGAAAACGAGCTGTACAACCTCTTCTGCCAGGCCATGGCGGCGGCCGACGGCAAGAGCATCATCATCCGTACCATGGACATAGGCGGTGACAAGCCCGTGGCCTACCTGTCCATCCCCGCCGAGAACAACCCCTTCCTGGGTTACCGGGCGGTGCGCATCTACCAGGAGTACCTGGCGCTGTTCCATACCCAGCTGCGGGCCATACTGCGGGCCTCGGCCCACGGCCCGCTGAAGATCATGATCCCCATGATCTCCTCCATGGAGGAGGTGCTCTGGGTCAAGGAGCAGCTGGCCGAGGTCAAGCAGGCCCTGCGGGCCAAGCAGCTGCCCTTCGACGAGACCATTCCCCTGGGGATCATGCTGGAGGTGCCGTCGGTGATGTTCATCATCGACCAGTGCTGCGAAGAGATAGATTTCTTCAGCATCGGCAGCAACGACCTGACCCAGTACCTGCTGGCGGTGGACCGGGACAACGCCAAGGTCACCCGTCACTACAACAGCCTCAACCCCGCCTTCCTGCGCGCCCTGGATCATGCGGTGCAGGCGGTGCACCGCCAGGGCAAGTGGATCGGCCTGTGCGGCGAGCTGGGGGCCAAGGGCTCTGTGCTGCCGCTGCTGTTGGGGCTGGGACTGGACGAGATCAGCATGAGCGCCCCCTCCATCGCCGCCACCAAGGCCCGGCTGGCCAAGCTGGACAGCCGCGCCTGCCGCCAGCTGCTGAACCAGGCCATGGCCTGCCGCACCTCCTTGCAGGTGGAGCACCTGCTGGCCCAGTTCCGCATGACCGCCAGCGACGCCCCCCTCATCAGCACCGACTGCATCAGCCTGGACAACGACTGGCAGAGCAAGGAGGAGGTGATCAAGGGCATGACCGACAAGCTGCTGCTGGCCGGCCGCTGCCGCTATGCCCGCAAGCTGGAGGCGGATCTGTGGGCCCGGGAGGCGGTGTTCTCCACCGGCCTGGGCTTTGGCTTTGCCATCCCCCACAGCAAGTCGGAACACATTGAGCAGTCCACCATCAGCGTGGCCCGCCTGCCGGCCCCGGTGCCCTGGGGCGATGAGGAGGCGCAGTTTGTCATCATGCTCACCCTGAACAAACACGCCGCCGGGGATCAGCACATGCGCATATTCTCCCGGCTGGCCCGCAAGATCATGCACGCCGGCTTCCGGGAGGAACTGGTCAATGCCCAGGATGCCCAGACCATCCGCCAGCTGCTGCATCGCGAACTCGAACTTTGACGCCAAAAGGAGCTGAAATGGAACTCTATCTCGATACCGCCAACGTGCCGGAAGTGGAACGTCTGGCCGCCATCTACCCCATCGCCGGGGTCACCACCAACCCCAGCATAGTGGCCGCCGGTGGCCACTCCGTCTGGGATGTGCTGCCCCGTCTGCAGACGGTGATCGGCAAGGAGAAGCGGCTGTTCGCCCAGGTGCTGAGCCGGGAGACCGCCGGCATGGTCAACGAGGCCCGCAGCCTGCACGAAGTGGTGCCGGGGATCATCGTCAAGATCCCGGTGACCCCGGCGGGCCTGGCCGCCATCGGCCGGCTCACCGCCCTGGGCATTCCCACCCTGGGCACAGCCGTCTACAGCGCCGGCCAAGGGCTGCTGGCCGCCCTGGCGGGGGCGGAGTACGTGGCGCCCTACGTCAACCGGGTGGATGCCCAGGGTGGCGACGGCATCCAGATGGTGCGGGATCTGCAGCGCCTGCTGGAACTGCATGCCCCCCACAGCAAGGTGCTGGCCGCCAGCTTCAAGACCCCGCGTCAGGCCCTGGACTGCCTGCTGGCCGGCTGCGCCGCCATCACGCTGCCGCTGGACGTGCTGCAGCAGTTCCTGGCCGCCCCGGCGGTGGACGCCGCCGTGGCCAAGTTCGAGCAGGACTGGAGCCAGGCCTTCGGCCAGCTGACGCTCTAGCAACTCAGGCTAAGGCCTTCAGCCATAGAAAAAGGGCAGCCCATGGGCTGCCCTTTTGGCTGGCGTGCAGCTGGCGCTTAGCCCTTGAGCTTGGCGGCCACCTCGGCCACCCGGGCACCGTAGCGGGTGGCGGTTTCCAGATCCCCTGCCGGTATCACGTCGGCACCGGCATCGGAGGGGGATTGCACCAGCAGGCCCACTGAGCCCCCCAGGTTGTTCACATCCTGTCGGGTAGCGGCCTGGGTGTTGGCCGGCGGCAGCCCCAGGCTGACCCAGAGACCGCCGTGTTGGGAGGCCAGGGTCTGCAGGTAGATCAGGGTCACCTGCTTGTCACCGTTCAGGCTGGCGCTGTTGGTGAAACCACCGAACACCTTGTCCCGCCAGCCGCCGGTGAACCACACCTTGGAGGTGGCATCGGCAAACTTCTTGAACTGCCAGGGTACACCGCCCATGTAGGTGGGGGCGCCGAAGATGATGGCATCGGCCGCATCCAGCAGGGCGAAGTCCGCCTCGCTCACCTCACCCTCGGCACTCACCGCCACCAGGCTGGCCTCGGCACCCTTGGCCACATACTCGGCCACCCGCTTGGTGTGACCATAACCGGAGAAATACACCACCACTGTCTTAGCCATAACCTACCTCATCATTCTGTGCGTGTTTGAACATGGATTGCCGTGGAGGGTAGCCCCATTCGAGTTCAAGACCACCTTAGCCAGCATGGTATCCAGCAGAAACCAGGTTTACAATGAGTGGCGAAAAAGTGCCTTGGTTACCTGGAGGATACCGTGTCCGATCAACCCGCCTATGACGTCTACAGCCGCGACTGCCCGGCCCGCCTGTTCTTCGACCGCCTGGCCGAACGCTGGGTGCTGCTCATCATCAACTTGCTGCGCCAGGGCGATGCCCAGCGCTTCAGCGAGATCAAGCGGCGGGTCAACGGCATCTCCCAGAAGGTGCTGTCGCAAAAGCTCAAACAGCTGGAGCGGGATGGCCTCATCGCCCGCACCCTCTACCCCGAGGTGCCGGTGCGGGTGGAGTATCGTCTCACCCCCCTGGGGGGCTCCTTTGCCGAGACCATAGATCAGGTGGGGCAATGGGCGGAGCAGAACGTGGAGCAGATGCAGCGAGCCCAGGCCCAATACGATGCCCAACCCCCAGCCCAGGCCGGCGAACCCGGACTGCACTTTATCCGCCCGGCGCAGGAGTAGCCGCCCTCAGGCCGAGACGCCCGGCCCGCCGGCAAAGTAGCGCCGCTGCAAATCCTGGTGCGCCTCCTCCTTCAACCGGCTGATGAAGGTGGCCTCGGCCACCGACAGCCCCTGGCTGCGGCTCACCAGATAGATGTCCACCATGGGCAGGTCCTCATAGGGCGGCAGCGGCCAGAGATCGCCGTTGGCCACGAAGGGGGCGGCGCCGGAGACGGTGAGCACGCCAAAGCCCACCCCCGCCAGGATCAGCCGCCGCACCTCCTCGTCATTGGGCGACACGCCGATGAGATTGCCCCACAGGGCATGCTCCTGCCGCAGCCGGGTGATGGCCTGCAGCCCCTGACTGGGCTGCTCGCTTTCAAACGACACATAGGCAAAGCCCTGCAGCTGCTCCAGGGTCAGCTCCTCCTGGCCATACAGGGGGTGGGCCCGCCCGCAATAAAACGCCATCTGCTCGTGACCCAGCAGCTGATAGTCCACCCCTGCCTGGGGGCGCTGCATGGTGCACAGGCCGATGCCCAGCTGGCCTGCGGCTACCGCCGCGATGATCTCGGTGCTGGGCAGCACGCTCAGGTTATAGGTCACCTGGGGATAACGCTGATGAAAGGCCCCCAGGGTGCGATCCAGCGCCGGCAGGTGCAGGTGACTGGCCACCGCCAGATCGAGCTGGCCCCGCAGCTCGGGGGCCGCCGCGGCGAAGTGCCCCGCCAACTGGCGCAGGATGCGATGCACCGCCGCCGTATCCTCATACAGGCGCCGCCCCTGGTAGGTGAGGGCAAAGGCCCCCTTGCGCCGCAGCAGCAGCCGGGCCCCCAGCTGCTCCTCCAGCCGCTTGAGGCCGTTGCTGACGCTGGGCTGGCTGAGGTTCAGCCGCTGGGCCGCCGCCGTGATGCCCTCCTCCTCCACTATGGTGAAAAACAGGAACAAGAGGTTCCAGTCCAGGTTACGCAACAGGCGCTCCGCCGCCGCATTCGGTTCCATTGATTTCCTTCTCCGCTCAACAGGCGCCTCATGACACCCATAGCCATTGACTATGAATATCATACTAATAATTCATTTGAGAAATATATGGTGGCGCCGGACACTGACCCTATCCCGAGCCCAAGCTCGCCATCACACCAAGGAAGGCCCCATGTCCCTCAAGCTTACCGGCACCCTGACCCTCGCCCTGTTGGCTGGCCTCGCCAGCGGCACCCTGTCCGCCAAGGAGTGGAAGACCATCCGCATCGGCACCGAAGGCGCCTATGCCCCCTTCAACTTCATCGACGCCAACGGCCAGGTGCAGGGCTTCGACATCGACATCGGCAAGGCGCTGTGCGCCCAGATGCAGGCCCAGTGTGAATTCATCACCCAGGACTGGGACGGCATCATCCCAGCACTGCAGGCCGGCAAGTACGACGTCATCCTGGCCTCCATGTTCATCACCGAGGAGCGCAAGAAGCAGGTGGCCTTCACCGACCCCTACTACAAGGCCGCCATGACCTTCGTCGCCCCTAAGGAGGCGGACGTGCAGGACATCTCCCCCGCCGCCCTGGCCGGCAAGGTGATCGGCGCCCAGGCGGGCACCACCCAGGCGGACTACCTGACCCAGCTGTATGGCAAGTCGGACGTGCGCCTCTACCCCACCCAGGAGGCGGTGAACCTGGATCTGGCCTCCGGCCGGCTGGATCTGCAGATGGGCGACGCCCTGCCGCTGCTGATGTGGACCCGCACCACGGACGACGGCAAGTGCTGCCAGACCGTGGGTGAGATGGTGACGGATCCCAAGTACGTGGGGGACGGTGTGGGCATGGCGGTGCGCCTGAGTGACGACGATCTGCGCCAGCAGCTTAACCAGGCCCTGGCGGCCATCATAGCCGACGGCACCTATAAGAAGATCAACGCCAAGTACTTCCCCATCAACATCTACACCATGAAGTAAGGCCGCAGGCGGCGAGGAGTCTGGCATGAACTGGCAACTATTGAGCTGGGGCCCCACAGGCTGGGGCGATGAGCTGGTGGCAGGACTGGGGATCACCCTGGGTCTGGCCCTGGCCACCCTGCCGGTGGGCCTGCTGCTGGGCAGCCTCAGCTGCCTGCTGTGGTTCCGGGGTGGGCTGGCCCGTTGGCTGGCCCGCGCCTACACCACCATCATTCGCGGCACCCCGGAGCTGCTGACCCTGTTTCTGGTCTACAACGGGGTGGCCATGCTGCTGAACCGCCTGCTCTCTCGTGAGCATGGCGACTTCGTCAGCCTCAGCCCCTTCGTGGCCGGGGTCATCTCCCTGGGGCTGGTGCTGGGCGGCTATGCCGCCGAGGTGCTGCGCGGTGCCTATCAGTCCCTGGACCGAGGCCCCCGGGAGGCGGGTCTGGCCCTGGGAATGCGCCGCCACCAGGTGCTGCTGCTCATCGAGCTGCGGCCCCTGCTGCAGCTGGCCCTGCCGGGGCTGGGCAACCTCTGGCTCAACCTCATCAAGGACACGGCCCTGGTGTCGGTCATCGCCCTCAACGATCTGATGCGCATGGGGACTGTGGCGGTGGGTGCCACCCGCCAGCCCTTCTTCTTCTACCTGACGGTCTGCTTCATCTACTGGGGGGTCTGCGTGGCCTCCGAGTGGGGGCTGGCCCGGCTGCAACTTGGCTGCCGCCCCGGTGGCCGCCAGGGAGTACAACACGGAGGTCACGCCTGATGGACAGCCTGCAACACTACGGCACCCAGCTGCTAGCCGGCGCCGGTCTGACCCTGAAACTCACCCTGGGGGGCTACCTGCTGGCGGCCCTACTGGCCCTGCCCCTGGCGCTGCTGCTCTACCGGCGGCCCCGGCTGCTGACGCCCTTGGCCCGGCTCTATGTCTCGTTCTTTCGCGGCACGCCATTGCTGGGCCAGCTGTTTTTGCTCTACTACGGCGCCGGCCAGTTCCGCCCAGAGCTGCAGGCCCTGGGCCTGTGGGGCCTGCTGCGGGATCCCTTCAACTGCGCCCTGCTGACCTTCAGCCTCAACTCCGCCGCCTACCAGGCCGCCATCCTGCTGGGTGGCTTACAGGGGGTGAAGGCCGGTGAGGTGGAGGCCGCCCGGGCCTATGGCTTCAGCCCGGTGCAGCTCTACCGCCTGATCCTGCTGCCCAATGCCTATCGCATCGCCTTTCCGGCCCTGGGCAACGAGCTGATCCTGCTGCTCAAGGGCGGCGCCGTGGCCAGTATCGTCACCCTGCTGGATCTCATGGGCCAGACCCGGCGGCTGTTCTCCCAGACCTTCGACTTCACCGTCTACTGCTACGCGGCCCTGGGGTATCTGGTGATCACCAGCAGCCTCATCTGGCTGTGGCACCGGCTGGAGCGGCGGTTGATGCGCCACCTGCAACCGGCGGCACCGCCCCCGACCCAGCGCCTGGCACTCAGTCACTAACTACTTATTCACCCCTGAATCGTCGGCCACTCCCGGAGCACCGGGCGGCCTCTGTCGTCCCCAAAGGAGCACACATGGAACTCATCGAACTCAACGCCCCCTACCTGCTGTTTGTCGGCGATGCCCCGGATCTGCTGATGGCCAAGACCGCCAAGGGCGTGGCCCACTGGCGGCCGGACCGCTGCCTGGCCCAGCTGCGCTACCCGGAGAGCCCGGTGGATCTGGGCCTGCCGGACATGGACGTGGCCAGTGCCGCCGCCGCCGGCGCCAAGACCCTGGTGATCGGTCTGGCCCCCTTCGGCGCCAGCCTGCCCCAGCGCTGGATCGACACCTGTGTCGAGGCCCTGGCCCACGGCATGGACGTGGCCAGCGGCCTGCATATCCGCCTGGCCAACATCCCCGCCATCGTCGACGCCGCCGCCCGTTACGGCCGCCGCATCCTGGATGTGCGCAACCCGCCGGCCACCCTGCCCTGCGGCACCGGCCTGCCCCGCAGCGGCAAGCGGCTGCTCACCGTGGGCACCGACTGCTGCGTCGGCAAGATGTTCACCGCCCTGGCCATCCAGGCCGAGATGGCGGCCCGCAAGCTGCCCACCAGCTTCCGTCCCACCGGCCAGACCGGCATCCTCATCGAAGGCTACGGCGTCTCCGTGGATGCGGTGGTGGCCGACTTCATCTCCGGCGCCGTGGAGCTGCTGGCTCCGGCCAATGCCCCGGAGCACTGGGACATCATCGAGGGCCAGGGCTCCTTGTTCCACCCGGCCTACGCCGGGGTCAGCCTGGGGCTGCTGCACGGTGCCCAGGCCGATGTGCTGGTGGTCTGCCACGAGGCCGGCCGCAGCCAGATGGACGGCATGGAAGGCTACCCCATCCAGCCCATGGAGCAGGTGATCGCCACCAACCTGGCCATGGCCCGCCTCACCAATCCCAAGGCCCGGCTGGGGGGCATCGCCCTCAACACCGCCCGGCTGAGCGAGGCCGACGCCCTGGCTGCCATCGACGAGCTGGCCCAGCGCCTGGGCGTGGTGGTGGTGGATCCGGTCCGCACCGGCGTGGCGCCCCTGGTGGATGCCATCCTGGCCGGCGAGACCGCCTAAGATGCGCCGCCTGACGGTACGCAGCGAGCACTGGCCGCTGCACGAGCCCTTCATCATCTCCCGGCTGGATCCCTTTGTGGACGCCGCCGTGGTGGTGGTGGAGATCGAGGAGGATGGCCTGATCGGCCGCGGGGAGTGCGAGCACACGGATACCTACGAGGCGGACTACCCGGCCATATTGCCCCAGCTGGAGGCGGTGCGTGGCACCATCGAGGCCGGCGCCGATCGCCAGGCCCTGCAGCAGCTGCTGCCGCCGGGCTGTGCCCGCAGCGCCCTGGACTGCGCCCTGTGGGATCTGGAGGCCAAGCGGTCGGGGATGCCGGTCTGGCAGACTCTGGGCCTCACGCAGCCGCCGGCGCCCCTGACCACCGCCTTCACCCTGTCCCTGCGCAGCCCGCAGGAGATGGGTGAAGCCGCCGGTCGCGCCGCCGCCCGGCCGCTGCTCAAGCTCAAGCTGGGTCTGGCCCAGGGAGATCTGGAGCGGGTGGCCGCGGTGCGCGCCGCCGCCCCCCAGGCCCGGCTCATCGTCGATGCCAACACCGGCTGGCAGCGGCAGCAGCTCATCGACTACCTGCCGCAGCTCAAGGAACTGGGGGTGGAGCTGATCGAGCAGCCCTTCGCCGTGGGCTGCGAGGCCTGGCTCGAGGGCATCGATCGCCTGGTACCCATCGCCGCTGACGAGTCCTGCCTCAGCCGGGAGAGCCTGCCGGCGCTTATCGGCCGCTTCGATCTGGTGAACATCAAGCTGGACAAGAGCGGTGGCCTCACCGAAGCCTGGGCCCTGGCCCAGGCGGCCCGCGCCCACGGCTTTGAGATCATGGTGGGCTGCAATATTGGCACCTCCCTGGCCATGGCCCCGGCGGTGCTGCTGGCCCAGGGCGCCCGGGTGGTGGATCTGGACGGCCCCTTGCTGCTGAAGACCGACCATGCCCAGGGGCTGCAGTACGAGGGCAGCACCCTCTACCCGCCCCAGGCGGCGCTATGGGGCGGCTAATCGGCGACACACAGGGGGCTGAGCCCCCTTTTTTTCCGAGAGTCATCAGCCCCGAGAAGCGTTCGCCTTGGCGGCCACAAACTGAACCGCTAAATTGCACTGCATCGCCATGCCCAACTTGGAGTCAGCATGCATTACAAGCATCCTCTGCCCACCGCCTTGCGACTCAAAGCAGCCGGCTTTGCCGAGTTTGCCACGGGGGGCGCACAGGCCACGGTACAACTGCAGGATGGACGCCTATTCCCCCAGGCCCTGATCAGCAACGGTTCGGCCATCATCGCCCTGCGCGGCTATGCGGAACTGCCCTTTGCGGTGACTCAGATCGCCGATCTGTTTCAGAGTGAAGCCGACCTGAATCCTGACCAACGTGGCGGCTGGCACTACTGGGATACCTGGCAGTCTCCACAGCGGGACGAGTGACCTACCCCACCAGGCAAAAAGGGCGCACAATCGACCAATCCGTCCATTTGGAGCCCAACCATGCAAGCGCAACCCCATCCGCCGTTGGCCGCCGTGCTGACCTTGCTGCAGGCGTGCGATCTCCCCACCCGGGACATCCAGCCCGACCAGCGCCAGGGCTTCTGGTCCCTGGGCCCCACGGAACAACCGGACGGCATCATAGGCCTGGAGGTCCATGGCGGGCAGGGACTGCTGCGCTCCCTGGCGGTGCGGCCCGAGTGCCGCAGTCAGGGGCTGGCCCGGCAACTGCTGGCGACCGTAACGGCCCAGGCCCAGACCCTGGGACTGACGGATCTCTACCTGCTCACCACCACGGCGCCGGACTACTTTGCCCGCCAGGGCTTTACCCCGGTGGCGCGGGAGACGGTGCCACAGACCATCCGCCAGTGCAGCGAATTTGCCGCCCTCTGCCCCCAGAGCGCCATCGTCATGCGCCTGGCGCTCGAATCGGCATGACGGGGTTGCAGATCCGCCCGGCCACCCAGGCCGATCTGGCGGCGGTACAAGCCTGTGCCAGGGCAGCCTTCAGCCGCTACATCCCCCGCATGGAGAAGCTGCCCGGCCCCATGTGTTACGACTATGGCGCCAAGCTGGCGGCGGGCTGCCTGTATGTGGCCTGCTATCAGGGGCAGTTTGCCGGCTATCTGGTCTATTACCCCCAGGGCGACGGCCTGCACCTGGAGACCATCGCCCTGCTGCCTGCGCTGGCAGGGCGCGGACTGGGCCGGGCGCTGATCGGCCATGTGGAGCAGGCGGCCCGCACCGGCGGCTATGCCCAGGTGCTGGTCAACACCAACGAGGCCATGACGGAGAACCTGGCCATGTATCCCAGGCTCGGCTATCAGGAATACGATCGGCGGCTGGATGAGGGCTATCACAGGGTGTTTTTCCGCAAGCCCATCAATTAGAGGCACACCACAGCAGATAAAAAAAGACCGGGCAATTGCCCGGTCTTTTCAATGGGTTAGCCTTGGCTGGCAGATTACATCATGCCGCCCATGCCACCCATGCCGCCCATGTCCGGAGCCGCCGGGGCATCCTTCTTGGGCAGGTCGGTGACCATGCACTCTGTGGTGATCATCAGACCGGCCACGGAGGCGGCGAATTGCAGGGCGGAACGGGTCACCTTGGTGGGATCCAGGATACCCATCTCCAGCATGTCGCCGTAGGCTTCGGTGGCGGCGTTGTAGCCGAAGTTGCCTTCGCCTTCGCGCACCCGGTTGGCCACCACGGAGGGCTCTTCACCGGCGTTGTCGACGATCTGACGCAGGGGGGATTCCATGGCGCGCAGGGCAACGCGGATACCCACGGTCTGATCTTCGTTGTCACCGGTCAGGGCGGTCAGCTTGGAGGCCACCCGCACCAGGGCGACACCACCACCGGCCACCACGCCTTCTTCCACCGCGGCACGGGTCGCGTGCAGGGCATCTTCGACGCGGGCCTTCTTCTCTTTCATTTCCACTTCGGTGGCGGCACCCACCTTGATCACGGCCACACCGCCGGCCAGCTTGGCCACGCGCTCTTGCAGCTTTTCCTTGTCGTAATCGGAGGTGGACTCTTCGATCTGTTGACGGATCTGAGTCACGCGGGCTTCGATGGCGGAGACTTCACCGGCACCATCGATGATGGTGGTGTTTTCCTTGGTGATCACCACGCGCTTGGCACGGCCCAGATCTTCCAGGGTGGTCTTCTCCAGCTCCATACCGATCTCTTCGGAGACCACGGTACCGGCGGTGAGGATGGCGATGTCTTGCAGCATGGCCTTGCGACGGTCACCAAAGCCCGGCGCCTTGACGGCGGCGACCTTGACGATGCCACGCATGGTGTTGACCACCAGGGTAGCCAGGGCTTCGCCTTCCACGTCTTCGCCGACGATCAGCAGCGGCTTACCGGCCTTGGCCACGCCTTCGAGCACCGGCAGGATTTCGCGGATGTTGGAGATCTTCTTGTCCACCAGCAGGATGAAGGGATCTTCCAGTTCAACGGAGCCGGTTTCCGGCTTGTTGATGAAGTAGGGGGACAGGTAGCCACGGTCGAACTGCATCCCTTCCACCAGGTCCAGTTCGTCGTGCAGACCGCTGCCGTCTTCCACCGTGATGACGCCATCACGACCCACCTTCTCCATGGCCTCGGCGATCAGATCGCCCACGGTGGCATCGGAGTTGGCGGAGATGGTACCCACCTGGGCAATGGCCTTGGTGTCGGCGCAGGGCACGGACAGGGCCTTGAGTTCTTCCACGGCGGCGATCACGGCCTTGTCGATGCCGCGCTTCAGATCCATGGGGTTCATGCCGGCGGCCACGGCCTTCAGACCTTCGGTGATGATGGACTGGGCCAGTACGGTGGCGGTGGTGGTACCGTCACCGGCGGCGTCGTTGGCCTGGGAAGCAACTTCCTTGACCATCTGGGCGCCCATGTTCATGAACTTGTCTTCCAGCTCGATTTCCTTGGCCACGGACACACCATCTTTGGTGATGGTGGGGGCGCCGAAGGACTTATCCAGCACCACGTTGCGGCCCTTGGGACCCAGGGTAACCTTGACGGCGTTAGCCAGAACATTGACGCCCTCGAGCATCTTCACGCGAGCGTCGCTACCGAACAGTACGTCTTTTGCAGCCATGTTGTTCAATCCTTAAATTCTGTTATCGGGAAGGGCGGGATTATTCTTCGACAATCGCCAGGATGTCGGACTCGGACAGGATCAGCACGTCCTGGCCATCCAGCTTCTCGGTCTTCACGCCGTAGCCTTCGTTGAAGATCACCTTGTCACCGACCTTGACGGCCAGGGGCTTGACGTCACCGTTGTCCAGGATCCGGCCAGCGCCAACCGCCAGCACCTCACCACGGGTGGACTTCTGGGCGGCAGAGCCAGTCAGGACGATACCGCCCGCGGACTTGGCTTCAACTTCGGTGCGCTTGATGATTACACGGTCATGTAATGGACGGATTTTCATCGATAACTCTCCTACTGAGTGTTGTTACCTTCAGCGGCCGCTCCGGCCGGCTGTAATAAATGGAAATGCCCTTCCAATGTGGGGACGGGATCCACGCCTTCAAGGGGGGGCAGTAAAAAAATTTTCTCAGCGATCCTTGCGCTCGTACTCGCCGTCTACGGTGGTGCCCTGGGGGGCATCCCGGCCATCCTGCGTCAGCGGACCTGGGTCGACCGATGGATCGTCGGTCGGGGTAAAGCCCGGCGCCACCGGCACCGCCTTGAGCCAGCGGGATATGAGATAACGGCGCAGGGTCGGCTGCAACAATAGCAGACCCAGCAGATCGGTGAAGAACCCCGGCAGGATCAGCAGGCCGCCGGCCACGGCCAGCAGCAGGCCCTGCAGCATCTCGCCGGCCGGGGCCTGGCCCTGGGCCAGGCGCTGCTGGGCGGCCATCAGGGTCTTGAGCCCCTGGCTGCGCACCAGGGAGATGCCCAGTACGGCGGTGAACAACATGAGGGCCAGGGTGGCGAAGGCCCCCAGCACGGCGCCCACCTGGATGATGAGCCAGATTTCGATCAGGGCCAGCAGCAGAAACGCCGGCAGCAGTAATTTGGTCAAAGGAACCTCGGCTTGGCGGCCCACAGGCGGGCCCTGTTGCCTTATATGGTGACATTCCACCCGAATTCAAGGGCTATACCGCCGCGACCCAGGATAGAGCATGACGCCATGGATCCGCCCTTCATACAACCCAATACACTGGCCCGCAAGGGCCAGAGCCAAAATAACCACTGGCCAGTCACGCAATTCACAGATTGATGCACTAAAGATATAGTCAGACAGGTCCAGTCAGTTCCCCGGCGCCTCGCCACCGGTGCTGCAAGCTGTGATCCCGGTTACGGCAGGCCAGGGGGCTTCTGGCTCATGGTGTGGTTAGATGCCTGGTGCAAGATGGCCAGGTGGGTGTCTGACCCAGTTTGGCAAGCCGCAGCAAGGCCACGGGCCGAGGGAGAACACATGCAAGACGCAAAGGTACGCATCGAAGAGGATCTGCTGGGGGAGCGGGCGGTACCCGCCGAAGCCTATTACGGCATCCACACCCTACGGGCGGTGGAAAATTTCCAGATCAGCGATCGCTCCATCAACCAGGTGCCGGCCTTTATCAAGGGCATGGTGAAGACCAAACAGGCCGCCGCCCTGGCCAACGGTGAGCTGGGGCTGCTGCCGGAGGAGACGGTGGACGCCATAGTGCAGGCCTGCCGCCTGATGCTGGAACAGGACCGCTGCCTGGATCAGTTCCCCATCGATCTGTTCCAGGGCGGCGCCGGTACCTCGGTGAACATGAACGTCAACGAGGTGCTGGCCAACCTGGCGCTGGAGCTGCTGGGTCGCCCCAAGGGGGACTACGCCGTGGTGCACCCCAACGATCACGTCAACTGCTGCCAGTCCACCAACGACGCCTACCCCACGGGTTTTCGGGTGGCGCTGTATGAGAGCAGCGAAGTGGTGATCCACGCCCTCTCGTCCCTCATCGCCGCCTTCGACGAGAAGGCCAAGTCCTTCGACGAGATCCTCAAGCTGGGCCGCACCCAGCTGCAAGATGCGGTGCCCATGACCCTGGGCCAGGAGTTCCACGCCTGGGCGGTCACCCTCAACGAGGAGATAGGCCGCATCCACAAGGCGCGGGAGCTGCTGCTGGAGGTGAACCTGGGGGCCACCGCCATCGGCACCGGTCTCAACACCCCGCCGGAATATTCCGCCCTGGCGATCCAGAAACTGGCGGAGATCACTGGCGCCCCCTATGTGCCGGCAGAGGACTTAATCGAGGCCACCTCCGACTGCGGCGCCTATGTCATGCTGCACAGCGCCCTGAAGCGGCTGGCCATCAAGCTCTCCAAGGTGTGCAACGATCTGCGGCTGCTAAGCTCGGGCCCCCGGGCCGGTTTCAACGAGATCAACCTGCCCCAGCTGCAGGCCGGCTCCTCCATCATGCCCGCCAAGGTCAACCCGGTGATCCCCGAGGTGGTCAATCAGGTGGCCTTCAAGGTGGTGGGCAACGACATCACCATCACCATGGCCGCCGAAGCGGGACAGCTGCAGCTGAACGTCATGGAGCCGGTGATCGCCCAGTGCATGTTTGAGTCCATCTCTTTGCTGCAGAAGGCCTGCATCGGCCTGGAGCACAAGTGCGTGCGGGGCATCACCGCCAATCAGGCCATCTGCGAGGCCTATGTGTTCCACTCCATCGGCATCGTCACCCTGCTGAACCCCCACATCGGCCACCACATGGGGGACAAGGTGGGGCGGATCTGCGCCGAGACGGGTCGGTCGGTCAGGGAGGTGGTGCTGGAACTGGGCCTGCTCACCGAGGCGCAGCTGGACGAGATCTTCTCCCCCGCCAACCTGCGGCGGCCCCAGTACCGCGGTCGCCGTTATCCCCGCGGCGTGCGCAGTACCGACCAGGCCTGATCCCCGGCCCCGCCGACCTGACCACCTCAGCCCCACCGTCGCCCCGCATGACGGTGGGGTTCTTGCACCCACCAAGCTCCAGGGGCACGCCATGGAACGATGATTTTTCATATTTGGCTGGCTATAGTAGGGCCAGACCCCCCTTATCGGAGGCCCCATGACTGAGACCCTACTGGTATTATGCACCTGCCCCAACCGAGGCGTGGCCGAGCTGCTGGCCCGCCAACTGGTGGAGCACCGTTTAGCCGCCTGCGTCAATCTCATCAAGGGGGTCACCTCCATCTACCTCTGGGAGGGAGAGATGGAAGAGACCCAGGAAGTCCAGATGCTGATCAAGACCCGCAACAGCCTGTTTGAACCCCTGCGTCAATTCATCCGCCAACACCACCCCTATCAGGTGCCGGAGATCCTGGGCCTGCACGTCTGCCAGGGGGACAGAGAATACTTGAACTGGATACAGGAGAGTCTGGGGTGCGACTGATCGCCTGGCTGGCCTGCCTGCTGCTGTTGTCCATCGGCCCGACGCGGGCCGATGCGCTGTTGGACAGCCTGCTGCCCCCCAGCCAGAGCACGCCCCAGTTTCTGCCGGTAGAACAGGCCTTTGCCCTCAGCTGGCAACAGGAGGGGGAGCAGGTGCGGGTGCACTTCGATCTCGCCCCCGGCTACTACCTCTATCGCGACAAGCTCGGCTGGCAGGCCCAGGGGGCCGAGGTGAGTGCCCCAAGCCTGCCCGAGGCCCGGCCCCATCAGGACGACTTCTTCGGTGAGACCTGGGTCTATTACGATCAGCTGGACTTCAGCCTGCCCCTATCGGGCATCCAGGCGGGCGCCACCCTGAGCCTGCGTTACCAGGGCTGCACCGAGGGGCTCTGTTATCCCCCGGTGCAGGCCAGCCTGTCCCTGACACCCACAGCCCCAGTCCAGCCGGCGGAGACAACACTGGCCAGCGCCCCCCAGCCGGTGACAACCCCGGCCACAAGCGATAACAATCCCCTGGCCCGGGGCGGTGCCATGGGCCTGCTGCTGTTCTTCGTCCTGGGTCTGGGCCTGTCCCTCACTCCCTGCATGTTCCCCATGTACCCCATCTTGAGCAGCCTGCTGCTGGGCAATCAGGGGCTCAGCCCCCGGCGCGGCGCCTGGCTGGCCCTGCTCTATGTCCAGGGCATGGCCATCACCTACAGCCTGCTGGGGCTGGCCATCGCCAGCCTGGGAGCCGGGCTGCAGGCCCAGCTGCAACAGCCCTGGGTACTGTGGGGCGCCAGCGGCCTGTTCGTGCTGTTGGCCCTGGCCATGTTCGGCCTGTATCAGCTGCAGCTGCCCGGCCAGCTGCAGGGTCGGCTGCACCAGCTGACCAACCGCTTGCCCAGCGGCAACGACCTGGGGGTGCTGCTGATGGGCGCTCTGTCGGCCCTGGTCTGCTCCCCCTGCACCACGGCCCCCCTGTCCGGCGCCCTGCTCTACGTGGCCCAGGGGGGGGATCGCCTGTACGGCGCCGCCGCCCTCTATCTGCTGAGTCTGGGCATGGGGCTGCCCCTGCTGCTCATCGGCGCCTTCGGCAACCGCTGGCTGCCCCGGGCCGGTCGCTGGATGGTGAAGGTCAAGACGCTGTTCGGTTTCGTGCTGCTGGCGGTGCCCCTGCTGCTGCTGGAGCGCTTGCTGCCGGATTGGCTCATCCACCTCGCCGCCCTCTTGCTGGCGCTGGCGGCCTTGGGTTACCTGCTCAAGGACTGGGAGCCGCCCAAGTACCCGCGGCTGGGCAAGGGCGCCCTGCTGTTGACCATAGCCCTGCTGGGGGGCCTGTGGGCCTGGCCACGCCAGGCGGCGCCGGGACTGACCTTTACTGAGGTGGCGGGCCTGCCGGCCCTGCAACAGGCCCTGGCCCAGGCCCGCCAGGAGGGTCAGCCTGTGCTGCTGGATCTGTACGCCGACTGGTGTGTGGCCTGCCGCCAATATGAGGAGGAGACCTTCCGGGATCCGGCCGTCCAGCAAGCCCTGGCCCCCTACCGCCTGTTGCGGGTGGATGTCACGGCGGCCAGCAGCGAGAACCAGCAACTGCTCAGTCAGCTACAGGTGTTTGGCCTGCCGACCCTGCTGTTTTACGGCGATCAACCGGAACCCGTGGCCCGACTGGACGGCTTCGTGCCACCGCGGCGCTTTGTTTCTCATATGGAAACCATTTTCAACTAAGCCGGCGCCACGCGTAGCCTATCCTGTGCTCCAGCGCCATTTTTCGCGGATCTTTTCCGCTAACCGCTTGAGATGGCTGAGTAAAAAAACTAGTCTGTTCGCTTCTCAACCAATCGAGCCGTATCGCCATGAACCAGAGCCATCCGTCCCGGCGCTCAGGCCGGACTCTCATCCATGACGATCACTGCCCACAGGCAGCGGTCGCCTCTGTGTTCAAGCACCCGGTCCCCCAGGAGGCCCGGCGATGAACGACTGGTCCCTCTACATGGTGCGGGACGGCTACGGCTGTCTGTATACCGGCATCAGCACAGATGTCTCTCGCCGCCTGGGGGAGCACACCAATGGCACGGGAGCCCGGGCCCTGCGGGGCAAGGGCCCCCTGGAGTTGGTATTCCAGCGGCAGGTGGGCGGCCATAGCCATGCCCTGCGCCTGGAATACCTGCTCAAACGCTGGCCCAAGTGGCGCAAGGAGGCGCTGCTGCGGGGCGAATGCTGCCTGCCAGAACTGCAGTAGGGCCCACCCTCAGACACGAAAACGCCAGCCCATGGGCTGGCGTTTTTTATTGCTGCGCTGGCGCTTAGAAGTCGTAGCGCAAGCCCACGGCGACGATATCCTCGTCGGTGTTGCCGAATTGGCGGGCCTCAGAGGCACTCAGCTGATTCCAGCGGTAGTCCACATAGGCCTGGATACTGGGGTTGAACTGGTAGAAGCCCCCCAGGCTGACGTACTCGGTCAGAGTGGCATCGATCCCCTGGCTGCCTTCCTTCACGTCGGTGCGGACATAGGCCAAAGAGGGCTTGAAGGCATTGGTCAGCTGGTACTGCAGCACGGCTTCATAGCCCTGGCTCTTGTCGAAGAAGCCGTTGACGGTGCCGTTATAGACGTGGTGACGACCATAGGAGTAGGTGGCAGCCGCGTAGAGGCGGTTGGCATCGTACTTCACCCCCACCCCGGTCAGCTGGGCATCCTGATACCCCCCGAAGCTGGCATTGGCGCGCTGGTCACTGGTCTTGTTCACCCGGTTGTAGGCGGCGGCCAGGCTCAGGCCCATGGGCGAATCGTAACCAGCCAGCAGGGCATAACCTTCGCCGTTGTTGCTGGACCAGCTGTCATCATCCTGGTGCTGGGCATCGGCCTGCCCCGTGTACTGCAGGCCGGCAAACAGCCCCTGGTAGCTGATGTTGTACTGCAGCAGACCGCTGTTGCGCCCCGTCCCCAACTGGTCGGCGCCGCTGCCCAGGCCGTCACCGCCGAACTCAGGCAGCACGTCGGTATAGTCGTTCAGCTTGGAAAACAGACCGTACTGGCGACCATAGCTGAAGGCGCCGAAGTCACCGCCCAGGCCGGCATAGGCCTGACGCACTTCATCGTTGTCGCTGCCGGAGGTGGGCAGGTTGTACTCGAAAGAACCAAAACCGTACAGAGCCGGATTGATCTGGGTCCGGCCATCGAGACCGAACCGCAGATAACTCTGGTCGCCACGGCTGGCCTCATCGCCAGAGCCATAGTACAACCCCACGGCACGACCATTGAGGTCGATCTGAGTACCCTCTTGATCGTACAGGGAAACGGCTTGTACGGCGGAGACGCCAAGCAGTGAGGGGATCATCAGTGCCAGAGCAGAAGGCTTCATCATCATACCGTCATCATTCCTTATTGTTTGCCGCAGGCCAGTCCTGCGGGAATCGGCCCCCGATTTGCGGGGCTCGCCCTGGGGACTATAGGCATGGGCCCTAAACCTTGACTGAACCGGCTGCGACACGCCGCCCAAGCCAGCCTAGGAAGAACACCGGTTGGAGCGCGGCCTTGTCAGCAAAAAGGAGGGATGGCGGACAAGCCGAAGGAATGACAGAACAAAAGAGGACGGTGACCTCGGGCTCACCCAGTGGGTCACCGGCCAGTCGCGGCGGACTGGTTTAGCGAAACACTTTACTTTAAAGTTGAAAATTCATGGTGTTGTCGCGGAAAGCCCTGCCTGGAGGCCGGTATGTTCGGACTGATCAGACGCTTCTCCCTGCCCCTGGGCCTGCTGCTGGCCCTGGGGATGGCCGCCCTCATCAACCTGCAGCTCAACAGCGTGCCCATGGTGCGCGCCGCCCCCCGTCATCCCGTCTTCACCCTGAGCCAGGCCAGCGATGCCGAGGCCCTGGCCCGAGGGGAGTCCATCGTCAAGCTGGGCCCCTGCCTGTTCGGCCTCTATTCCGGCACCCAGGCCTTCGCCTCGGTGGCCGATGCCCGTGACTACCAGGGCGCCCGCGGTCTGGATGGCCAGCAATGGCGCATCTTCCGCCTCTCCGGGGATTACCGGCTGGATGTGACGGACGGGGTGCTGAACAAGAGCCTGCAGCTGGTGGCACCTGTCCCCTAACCCGCCGGGCGCGGTGGCCCCACCAGGCTATGCCGCTCCCGGTAATGGATGGGGGACAACCCCATGCGCCGCTTGAAGGCGGTGGAGAAGTGGTAGGGATTTTCGTAGCCCAGGCGATCGGCGATCAACTTCAACGGCCAGGGCGTGGTCTGCAGCCAGTGACTGGCCCGCTGCAGGCGCAGCCATTCGATATGCTGCATGGGGCTGCGGCCCAACTGGGCGCTGAACAGGCGGTGCAGCTGGGCTCGAGAGCAGCCCAGCCGGCGGGCCAACTCCTCGGTAGACCAGGGATAGGCCAGGTTCTGCTGCACCTGCTGGATCACCTGCTGCAACCGGGCGGTCAGGCCGCTGGGGGCCCCTTCGGTGAGCAACCGCCGCAGCTGCAGGCTGAGCAACTGGGTCAGGGCAGAGAGCACCTGGCCGCTGAGCAGATCCCGGCGGCTCTGTTCCGCCTGCAACTGCTGCATCAGGGGCCGCAGGCTCACCACCTCAGGCCGGCTGTAACGCGCCACCTCCCGGGGTGGATTGAGCTCCCGGCCATCCTGATCCAGCAGCAGGAACACCTTCTCCCACGGATCCCCCTCCAGGGTACGCAGCTCATAGGGCGCTCCGGCGGGCACGCAGAGGATGTCACCGCGGCGCAGCCGCTGAACCCGCCCGTCCACCTGACTCCAGCCTTCGCCGGAGAGGGTGATCTCCAATAACGGAAACGCCAGCTGCTGGGCCACCCGGTAATGGCCGGCCAGCTGGGCATAGCCCACCACCTGCAGACCAAAGCCCTCCGCCAGGCTGCCGGTGCGGCAGTCAAAGATATTCTGCTGGCTCTCTTCGCTGAGTTCTATGATGGGACTATGAGACAAATAGACATCCTGACGAAACAGCCAAGTATGGGGATAGGCCTATAAAAACTGAGAGAATGGCCGACGTCAAGTTGTTGATCTGGACTCCCTGGTGCAACAAAGAGAGAGGTTCTCTCGGGATGGCTTGTGCAGGGGCCTGGTGAGTCACAACCATTGTCTCAGGGCTGGTTGAACGTTCAGCTTGATCCTTATGTTGTTTCTTTTGAATGCCGCCACCACACTTCTGGCGGCATTTTTTTATCCGCCGCCCCTCAGGCCGTCGCCTCGCGCTTGGCGGGCACCAAGGAGAGCACAGTCTCCCCGGCCTTGGGTGGTGCCGAGCCCTCCACCTCCATAACCCGCAACCGCCCCTTGTCCGTCACCACAAACAGCGGCAACGCATCCGGATGGGTCTTTTGGTAATCCTGCCAGTTGAAGGCCTCCCCCAGTCGGGTGGCCTTGACCTGGGCTCCCAGCGCCAGCTGGGTGGTGAGCTTGGCGTAGGTGGCATCCGGGGCAAACAGCCGCTGCCGCGCCCGGAAGGTCCGGCTCTCGCAGTTGAGCCGCCCCTGTTCGCTGGCCCGCAAGGAGAACACCTTGTCCACCCCCAGCAGGTGGGCAAAGTGCAGCACCCCCAGGGCGTTCTGATGGCGGTTAGGCGACAACGCCAGCACCCAGCGCACCGACCCCAGGGGCAGCTGTCGCTCCGCCTGCTCGGATTGCGGATTGCCGTAATAGCTGGGCAGGCCGCTCATGCGGGCCTGACGGTAGTAATCCCACACCGGATCCGCCAGCAGCACGGGAATGTTCTGCTCCTTGAGGGCCAGGGCGATGACCCGTGCCAGGTGGTTGGCGCCAATGATGAGCACCAGACTGGCCTTGGGTTGCTGCACCTTGAGCCAGCGGGCCAGGGGGGAGGCCGTCAGGCTCTGCACCACCACGGTGGCGATGATCACCGCAAACACCAGGGGCACCAGCTTGTCGGCATCGGGCACCGCGGCCTGCTCCAGGGAGGCGGCGAAGGCCGACCCCACCGCCGCCGCCACTATGCCCCGCGGCGCCACCCAGGCCAGCAGGGCCCGGGCCCGCCAGCTGAGATCGCTGCGCCAGGTGGAGAGCAGGATGCACAGGGGCCGCGCCACCAGTTGCACCACCAGCAGCAGCGCCAGCACCATGGGGCCCAACTGCCACAGCTGATGCATGTCCAGCCGGGCGGCCAGCAGGATAAACAGGGTGGAGATGAGGATGACGCTCAAGTCCTCCTTGAAGGCCAGGATCTCCTCCAGATCCAGATCCGAGCGGTTGGCCAGATAGAGCCCCATGACGGTGACGCTCAAGAGCCCAGACTCGTGGCTCAAGAAGTCCGAGAAACCAAACAGCCCCAGCACGGCGGCCAGGGTGGCAAACTTCTGCAGCTTGGCCGGCAGCCAATCCCGGCGGATCAGCAGGGCCAACAGCCAGCCCCCCAGCCAGCCCAGGCCAAAGCCCACCGCCAGGGTGCGCCCCAGGGCCTGCAGCGTGTGCCAGAACACCCCATCCGGGCTATGCAGGGCCACCGCCTCAAACACCAGCACCGCAAACAGGGCGCCGATGGGGTCGATGACGATCCCCTCCCAGCGCAGGATGCGATCGATCTCGGGGGTGGGGCGGATGACGTTGAGCATGGGGGCGATGACGGTGGGCCCCGTCACCACCAGCACGGCCCCCAGCACCAGGGCCACCTGCCAGGCCAGGCCCAGCAGGAAGTGGCTGGCCACGGCGATAACGGCAAAGCTGGCCAACATCCCGATGGAGCAGAGGTTGCGCACCACCTTGCCGATGCCCTTGAGCTCCGACAGGTGCAATCCCAGGGCGCCTTCAAACAAGATGATGGCCACCGACAGGGAGACGATGGGGAACAGCAGATCCCCCATGATGGCATCGGGGTTCAGCACCCCGGCCACCGGCCCCAGGGCCAGGCCGGTGAGCAGCAAAAACAGGATGGCCGGCACCCGCAGCGACCAAGCCAGCCATTGGGCCAACACGGAAACGAGCGAAATCGCCGCCAGCATCAATACCGTCATGCAGTCTCCTTGCAGGCTGGCCGGGGGATCCCGGCGGAGCATTCAGGCCTCACAGTGCCCCATCAGGCGGCGTTTGACAACCAGACGAGGCCAGCGTCAGGCATAAAAAAACCGGCCCTATAGGCCGGTTTTTCGGGCAGCTGCGCCTTATTTCTTGGCGGCGGCCGGCTTAGCTTCCGGCTTGGCGTCGGCCTTGGCATCCGGCTTGACGATGTCCAGCAGTTCCACTTCAAACACCAGGACGGAGTTGGGCGGAATGGAGCCGGCACCCTGCTCGCCGTAGGCCAGCTCGGAGGGCAGGAACAGCTTGTACTTGGAACCGACGGTCATCAGCTGCACGCCTTCGGTCCAGCCCGGGATCACGTGATCCAGCGGGAACTCGGCCGGTTCTTTACGATCGTAGGAGCTGTCGAACTTGGTGCCGTCGATCAGGGTGCCGGTGTAGTGCACCTTCACCACGTCGCTGGCCTTGGGCTTGTCACCCTTGCCTTCGGTGATCACCTGATACTGCAGGCCGGACTTGGTGACCTTCACCCCGTCCTTCTTGGCGTTCTCTTCCAGGAACTTCTTGCCCTTCTCCAGGTTGCCCTTGGCATCGTCCTCAGCCTTCTTGGCCGCGGCTTCATTGATCTTCTTGTCGTAAGCCTTCAGGGCCTTTTCCAGCTCCTCATCGCTCATCTTCGCCTGCTTGGCCAGGCCATCCTGCACACCGCGCAGGATCACTTCGTTGTCCAGGGACACACCCAGCTCTTGCTGACGAGCCAGGGTATTGCTGATGTAACGGCCCATGGACAGACCGATGGCATAGCCGGATTGCTGTTCGAAGGTCTTGAGTTCAACCTGAGCCGGCTGCTCGGCCTTGGTGTCCTCTTTCTGGCAGCCGGTCACGGCGACAGCTACGGCTACTGCCATCAGGGACATCTTGAAAAATTGCTTCATCATCATCTCCGCGATTGGAATCATTCTCTTTGTTTGTCAATTAAAAGAGAGGCTTATTAAGACAAGCGTTTTATACTACCCCCTAGATGGAGTCGAACAATAGCGTGGATCCAGCAATAATGAAAAAAATCTCTCGCTGGCTGGCCGCCGGTCTGCTGGGATTGCTGGCCGCCTGTACCGGTGGCAGTGATCCCCTGGCCCAGTGGGAACAGGCCCCTAACGGTTCTTACGCCGCCGATCTGACCGAGGATGGCCGGATCTCGGTGGTCTCCACCGTGGACCGCGGGGTGCTGGTGTGGGATCTGCCGCAAAACAAGGTCCGCTACCAGTGGGAGCACAAGGAAGGCGCGGCCAACGATGTCTTTCTGGTGCGCATCTCGGCCAGCGGCACCCATGCCGTCACCGCCGGTCGCAACGACTTCGTCATCTGGGATCTGGAGACGGGTAAGGCAGTGGGTTACTACTCCCAGGACCAATCCAGCATCCGCGACATCGCCATCTCCAGCTACGGCCGCTACGTGCTCATCGGCCGCGGCGACGGCAAGGTGGAACACGTGGATCTCAAGACCGGCCGCCGGCTGGAGTTTCTCGGCCATACCGAGAAGATCAACTCGGTGGATCTCTCCCCCAACGGCCGTTACGCCCTCACCGGCGGCAACGATTATGCCGCCTACCTGTGGGATACCCAGAGCGGCCAGGTGATCTGGCGTTTCAATCACGGCAGCCGGGTCAGCAAGGTGGCGCTGGATCCCATGGGGCGTTACGCCTTCACCGCCGACAGCCAGAGCAAGGCCAACATCTGGTCCCTCAAGGATGGCAAGCGGCTCAGCCAGTTGAAAATACCGGCCAGACAGCTGATCTTCAGCGCGGTGCGGTTTGCCAACGACGGCAAGTGGCTGATCACCGGCTCCCCGGCCCGCCGTCTGCAACTGTGGGACGTACTCACCGGCCAGCAGCTCAAGGCCTGGCAGGTCTCGGCCCGCAACAAGCTCCGCCCCTCCGGCGGGGTCATCTACTCGGTGGCCCTGCAGGATGACAATCGAATCATCACCACCAGCTCCAGCGGTCTGGCTGAAGCCTGGTCGGTACAATGAGGTCATGATGCAAGACGAGTTACAATCCCTGCTGGAACGGCTGGAAACCCGGCTGGCCTTCCAGGAAGACACCATAGAACAGCTCAACCAGGCGCTGATCCAGCAACAGCGCCAGTTGGACGCCCTGCATGAGAAGATGCGCGCCGTGCAAACCAAACTCCAAGAGGTGCAAGGCTCGCCGGTGGCCAGCCAAGCCGAAGAGACACCGCCGCCACATTATTAACGGCCATAAAAAAACCGCCCGAGGGCGGTTTTTTTATGGGGCTGGGCGCAGCGGCACGGCCTTAGTGGCTATGGCAACCACCGCCGCCACAGCACTGATGCTCTTCTTCTTCGGCATGCTCATGCCCGTGACCACCGCAGCAGCCCTCTTCGCCATGCTCATGACCTTGACCGCCGCAGCAGCCCTCGTCACCATGGTCGTGACCGCCGCAGCAACCGCCACCATGGACGTGACCATGGGCAATCTCCTCGGCGGTGGCGGCACGCACGTCGCGCACCGTCACGGCGAACTGCAGGTTCACCCCGGCCAGCGGGTGGTTGGCATCCACCTTGACGAACGCTTCGGACACTTCCACCACGGTCACCGGACGATGGCCATCGTCGGTATCGGCCACGAAGGTGTCCCCTTCGGCCACTTCCATGCCGTCGAACAGCTCACCCGGCACCTCTTGCACCAGCTCTTCGTGGTACTCGCCATAGGCGTCGGCGGCATCCACCTTCAGCTCGAAGCTGTCGCCAGGCTCGCGGTCATACAGTGCCTTCTCCAGACCCGGGACCAGGAAACCGGCGCCGTGCAGGTAGACCAAGGGCTCGCGACCTTCGGTGCTGTCCAGCACCTCACCCGCTTCGTCCGACACTGTGTAATCAAGGGTAACTACGCTCAGATGGCTTACTTTCATATCTAACTTCCGGCTGGCACTGTGGATAAATTGCCGCCAGCATACCGGAAAAAAGCCGAACTGAATACACAACCGGCCCGCCATCTGCCCCCATGGCGGTTTTAACGTATAATGCGCCCTCGATTTGCCACCAGTGCTGTATCCATGCCCTATCCCATCGAGTATTTGTACCAGCGCAGCCCCCATCTTGTGCTGCCCCAACGCCAGCGGGAACCCTATGCCCAGCTGTTGCATCTGTATGGCGGCAGCGCTCTGCTGCGCCTGGGCAAGCAGCAGTGGTTGCTACCCAAAGGCAGCAGCGTCTGGCTGCCGGCGGAGTGCCTGTACAGCCTGACCCGGCTGGCCGGCGCCGAGCTGTGCCGGGTGCGTTGCTCGGTGCGCGTCAGTCCGTCGCTGCCCCAGGCGGCCGGCTTCTTGACCGACGCCCCCCTGTTGGCCCCGCTGCTCGATAGCCTCAGAGACGATAGCGATCGCGACTGGCAGGGGGCCCATGGCCGCAAGCTGCGGGTGCTGCTCGACACCTTGCAAACCAGCACCTTGCGGCAGCAGGCCAGCTTGGCAGCCCTGGCCCCGGGGCTGGCCGCCGTGCTCGCCGTCATCATGGACGGGGGCGCGGCCGACGCCCAGGCCGATGCCTGGCAGCAGAGCAGCGGCCTGTCGCCCCGCAGCCTGCCGGCCCGCTTTCGCGCGGCCCTGGATCTGGGGCCCGACCAGTGGCAGAGCCAGTGGCAACTGCTGCAGACCCTGGAGGGGATCAAACACGGCCTAAGCGAGGCCCAGGCCGCCGAGGCCGCCGGTCTGAACGGCCTGGCCGCCTATCAACGCCTGGTGCAGCGCTACCTGCCCACCCACGCCCAAGCCGGCAACCGGAGTTCAGCGTCATGATCCTCGCCTCCCACATCGAACTGCTGCGCGGCAGCACCAAGCTGCTGGAAGATGCCAGCGCCACCATACACCCGGGCCAGAAGGTGGGTCTGGTGGGGCGCAACGGCTGCGGCAAGTCCTCCCTGTTCGCCCTGATCAAGGGCCAGCTGCAGGTGGACAACGGCCAGCTGAGCGTGCCCGCCGGCTGGCAGATCGCCAGCGTGGCCCAGGAGACGCCGGCCCTGGACATGCCGGCCCTGGAGTACGTCATCGACGGCGATGAGGAATACCGCCAGCTGGAACAGGCCCTGGCGGACGCCACAGAGGCGGATGACGGCCTCAGGGTGGCGGAGCTGCACGGCAAGCTGGAGGCCATCGACGGCTGGAGCATCCGTGCCCGGGCCGGCGCCCTGCTGCACGGCTTGGGCTTTGCCGCCGAGCAGCAACAATCCCCGGTGCGGGCCTTCTCCGGTGGCTGGCGTATGCGGCTGAACCTGGCCCAGGCCCTGCTGTGCCGCTCCGATCTGCTGCTCTTGGACGAACCCACCAACCACCTGGATCTCGATGCGGTGATCTGGCTCGAAGGCTGGCTCAGAGGCTACCGCGGCACCCTGCTGCTCATCTCCCACGACCGGGACTTTCTCGACAAGGTGGTGGGGCGCATTATTCATATCGAAAACGGCAAGCTCAACGAATACACGGGTGGCTACTCGGACTTCGAGCTGCAGCGCGCCGAACAGCTGGCCCAGCATCAGGCGCTGTATGAGCGCCAGCAACAGACCCTGGCCCACATGCAATCCTATGTGGAACGCTTCCGCTACAAGGCCACCAAGGCCCGTCAGGCCCAGAGCCGCCTGAAGGCCATGGAGCGGATGGAGCGGATCCTGCCCGCCCACGTGGACTCGCCCTTTCATTTCGGCTTCCGCACCCCGGATGCCCTGCCCACCCCCTTGATGCGCATGGAGCAGCTGTCCGCCGGCTATGGCGACAAGCGGGTGCTGGAGCAGATCAAGCTCAACCTGGTGCCGGGTTCGCGCATCGGCCTGCTGGGGCGCAACGGCGCCGGTAAATCCACCTTCATCAAGCTGCTGGCCGGCGAGCTGGCACCCTTATCCGGTGAGCTGGAGCCCGCCAAGGGCGTCAAGATCGGCTACTTTGCCCAGCATCAGCTGGAATACCTGCGGGGTGACGAGAGTCCCCTGGCCCACCTCACCCGCCTGGCCCCCCAGGCCAGCGAGCAGGAGCTGCGCAACTACCTGGGGGGCTTCGACTTCCACGGTGACAAGGCCCTCTCCCCGGTCGCCCCCTTCTCCGGCGGTGAAAAGGCCCGCCTGGTGCTGGCCCTGGTGGTGTGGGAAAAACCCAACCTGCTGCTGCTGGACGAACCCACCAACCACCTGGATCTGGAGATGCGCGAGGCCCTGACCCTGGCGTTGCAGGGCTTCGAGGGGGCCATGGTCATCGTCTCCCACGATCGCCACCTGCTGCGCACCACCACAGACGATCTCTACCTGGTGCACGACGGCCGGGTCGAGCTGTTCGAGGGGGATCTGGACGACTACCACAGATGGCTGCTGGATCACGACAAGGCCCAAGCCACGCCCCCCGGCACGGTCGAGCCGACCCAGAACAGCGCCGCCGCCCGCAAGGATCTCAAGCGCCGGGAGGCGGAGTTCCGCCAGAGCCTGCGCCCCCTCAAGCAGCGGCTCGACAAGCTGGAGAAGCAGCTGGAGTCCCTGCAAGGGGAGCTGGACGAGATAGCGCAGGCCCTGGCCGATCCGGCGATCTATCAGGAGTCGGCCAAGGCCCAGCTGACCACGCTGCTCAGTCGCCAGGGCCCCTTGAAGCAAGCCCTGGAGGGGGTCGAGCTGGAGTGGATGAGCCTGGGAGAAGAGATAGAGCAAAAGGAGCAGGACTTTGCCCAATCCCTGTGAGCCAGCCGGTCTCACTCCGGCCGAGCTGTGGCAGCAAACCCAGGCCCTCTACCGCGAGCCCGGGGTGGAGACCCTCTGCCTGCAAGCCCAGGACAAGGCCGGTGCCGACATCAACCTCCTGCTGCTGCTCATCCTGCTGGCCCGCAGAGGCCAAGGGGTGCAGCTGCCGCCGCTGCTGGCCGCCAGCCAGCGCCAGGCGGCGGTGCTCAAGCCCTGGCGCGCCCTGCGCCGTCGCCTCAAGACCCGGCTGGAGACATGTGATTACCAGGCCCTGCTCGCCCATGAGCTGGCGCTGGAACAGTGGGCCCAGGAGGGGCTGTTGGCCGCGCTCCTCCTTGGCAAAGCCCCCAGTCTGACCGACTATTTAACTCATCTTGGCCTGGATCAGAGCCCGCTACGGCAACCGCTGCTGACCCTGGCAACGCCCTCAGCCCCGGAATAGACACCATGCTAAGTTATCGCCACGCCTTTCATGCCGGCAACCATGCCGACGTTCTCAAACACGCCGTGCAGAGCCTGCTGCTGGAGGCGCTCAAGGCCAAGGACAAGCCGTTTTGCTATATCGACACCCACGCGGGTGGCGGCTGTTATGACTTGAGCGGCGAGTGGTCCCAGAAAAGGGCCGAGTTCGAAGACGGTATCGCCCGCCTGTGGCCCCAGCCGACGGACTGGCCGGAGCTGAGCGCCTACCTGGGGTCCATCGCCGCCCTCAATGATGAGCAGGGATTGCGCTTTTATCCCGGCTCCCCCGAGGTCGCCCGTCACCTGCTGCGGGAGCAGGACAAGCTGATGTTGATGGAGCTGCACAACAACGAGGTGGAGATCTTGCGGCGCCACCTGGGCAGCGACCCCAGGGTGGCCATTCACCACAGGGATGGCTTTGAGGGGCTGCAGGCCATGCTGCCCCCCACGCCACGTCGTGGCCTGGTGCTGATCGACCCGCCTTACGAGCTCAAGACCGACTACGACAAGGCGGTGAAAGGACTGGAAAAGGCGTTACGCCGCTGGCCCACCGGCATCTACGCCCTCTGGTATCCCATCCTGGGCAAAGAAGCCGATCGCAGCCGTGAGATGCTGGCACGCCTGGCGGCCCTGCCCCTGCCCTCCCTGCTGAAGGTGGAGCTGGAGGTCGCCGAACAGCCGGCCGACTGGGGCATGAACGGCTCGGGTCTGGCCATCATCAACGCCCCCTGGCAGCTGGACAGTCAGCTCGCCACCCTGTTACCCCGGCTCTGCGATCGCTTGCGACAGGCAGATGGCGCCAAGTGGCACATTGAATGGCTCATTCGAGGATTGTGAAAATACTCTAACGAAACCCTTCTCATCCATAAAGGAAATAACTCTCCGCTCACAGATCTGGCCCGCCCACGTATACAAGCACATGGCATCTGGTGATAATTCGCCCGCGGCTGCGGCTTTCTTCGTCGCTGGTCCGACAAGGGATTCACCTCATCACAGGGAATAAGGATTCGAACGATCCGCTGGCCGGATCGTAGTGACACAAGAGGGCGTATGGCGGGTTGTCGCTCCCCATCCTGTACAGGTTTTACATTGATCGAACTGCTCATCGCCGTGGCCGTCCTCGCCATAGTGGCGACGATCGGCGTGCCGTCCTTCCAACACTTCATGGAAAACCAGCGGATCATGGAACGTCGGGATGCCCTGCTCAGCGGCTTGTCCCTGGCCAGGGAGACGGCCCTCAACCAGCTGCAACCCGTGGTGCTCTGCCCCTCCAGCGATGGCAGCAGTTGCGGCACCGACTGGACTACCGGGTGGCTGGCCTTCGTCGACAGCGATCGCGACAGCACCCTGGATAGCGGCGAGACGATCCTGGCGGTGCAACAGAATGATACCCGCATCAGTGTGAGCCTGAGCGGCGCCAGCAGCCTGGTGACCTTCCTGCCGAACGGCTTCGTCAACAGCAGCACCTTTAACTTTTGCTCCAGCAGCATCAGCAGCAGCAATCGGCAGATAGAGATCAGCAGCGTAGGCAACCTGACGTTAGGAGACGGCAGTGCAATCACCTGTAGTTAATCACCAACAAGGGTCGACCCTAATCGAGGTACTGATTGCCTTGGTCATAGTGGCCATCGGGCTGCTGGGCTTCGCCAGCCTGCAGATGAACAGCATGCAACGCCAGGAACAGGCCAAGTCCTACCAGGCGGCGGTGCAGTCACTGCAGGAGCTGTCCGAAACCATCAGCCAGGAGACGGATCTGGCGGTGGCTGGCGATTTTGACTTTGCCGGCCTGGCGGGAGCCACCCCCACCACCGTCTCCTGCAGCGACTGCAGCGACAGCCAACGGGCACAGAACCTGCTCAGTGACTGGTATCAGCGCATGAGTGCCCGTCTGCCCTCGCCCCGTTTTGCGGTAGCCAGTCAAGACCTGGATGATGGCCGTCAGGTGACCATCACCCTCACCTGGGATGCCACCCTCACCGGCAGCGGCGCCAGCACCTGTGACGAGGTGGACAGTCACCAATGCCACCACCTGACCTTCTGGGTAAGCAGCTGATGTTAACGACGTCTCCCATCACATCATCGAAAGGATTCGGGCTGGTAGAGCTGATGGTCGGCATCGCCATCGGCCTGTTTATCATCGCCGGTCTCTACAGCATGCTCAGCAGCAGCCAGCAGACCTATGCCCTCTCCCAGGCCAACGGCCAACTGACCGAGTCAGGCCGCCGGGTCAACCTGCTGTTGCAAAACACCCTGGCCCAGGCGGGCTTTATCAACTATCAACGCCTGCGCCTCGAAAGAACGCTGCCGGTCGAAGCCGTTGCCTCCCCAGCCATCAGCTGGAGTGCCGAGCAGGCGGTCTACGGCGAGAACGACCTCAGCGGCAGCAGTACCGCCCTGGCCAATACGGATGTGCTGCTGTTGCGCTTCTATGGTTCCAGCACCAAGGATAATGATGATAGCGGCAGTGACACCACCGCCGATGGCTTCCTGTTCGACTGCAGCGGCAACGCCATCAGCAACCAGACGCTGGTCACCATCAGCCTGTATGTCAACCCGGATGAGGAGCTGGTCTGCGCGGACGATCAGGGGCACACCCAGGTATTGGCCAGCGGCGTCGAGTCCCTGCAGTTTCGCTTTCTCCCCGACACCACAGGTGCCAGCTTTGTGGCCGCCAGCAGCATCAGCGACTGGACCGGCGTGATCGCGGTGGAATATGCCTTCCTCGCCAGTACCGCGTCCGGCCAGGGCATCCAGAGTGTCAGTCAGAGCTATCAATTGCTGGACAAGTCCGTCACCGCCGGTGGCGACCGCCTGTTGCGACAGGTGTTCAGCGGCAACATCACACTCCATAACCAGGGAAGCTGACCATGAACCGTCCCCCACGGGGCATCGCCTTGGTGGCTGCCCTTATCATCACCCTGCTGATCGGCATCATCGCCATGGCCATTGGCAAAACCGCCATCCGCAGTCAACAGACCGCCAACAGTCAGTATGACCAGGCCCGCAGCGAGGCCATCGCCAAGTCCGCCATGCTGCGGGCCGAAGCCCTGTTTCGCAGCACAGTGGCAGATAATATCGATGCCATCTACGCCGATGACACCGACAGCATCAGCACGGATCTGGATACGGATGCCAGCTGGTGGCGTGACAGCAGCAACTGGGCCAGCAACACCACCAGCTTCAGCGCCCTCAGCGAGGGCGCGCCGCAATTTCGCATCGAAGAGCGGGAGTTTGTCCCCACGTCGGCCGATGTGGAAGAGCAGCAGGGCCGGCAGTACTTCCGGGTCACCAGTCGGGGGGAAGGCCCAGGCGGCGCCCACACCCTGCTGCAGTCCTATTTTGTGGTCTCCACCACACGCCAGACGACCGAGTAGGTCGCAATAAACAGATTCAAAAATGAAGGAAATATAGCCATGGAACATAAAGGCTTCACCCTGATCGAGTTGATGATCGCCGTGGTGATAGTGGCCATTCTGGGATCCATCGCCGTGCCCAGTTACTTCAGTTATGTACGGGACTCCCGACGGGATCTGGCCAAGCAGAGCTTGCTGGCGGCGGCCCAGAAGATGGAGAGCTACTACGCCCTGAACATGACCTACGTGGGCAGCGCCACCGGCACCTCCCCCGACATCTTTACCGACAAGGTGCCCGCCGATGGCACCGAGCGCTACTACACCCTGCAGATCAGCGACCTGACCCAGAGCGGTTACACCCTGAGCGCCGTGCCCCAAGGCACCCAGACCAGCGACAGCTGCGGCACCCTGGCCCTCACCCGCGCCGGTGCCAAGACCCCCACCACCACCGGCTGCTGGTAGTCAGCATGGAGACGATCACCATGAAAAACACCATACTGCTTTGGCTGTTGGCCCTCGCCCCCTTGGGCCCCGTGCTGGCCGATGATCTGGATCTGCCCACCAGTCCCATCTTTGTCGAAGGGCAGGTGGCCCCCCTGGTGATGCTGGTGATGGGCCGGGATCACACCCTCTATTACGAGGCCTATAACGATGCCACCGATCTGGACGGCAATGGGGCCATCGATGAAGACGAGACCCGCTACGCCCCCACTGTCCGGGACTACTACGGCTACTTCGACTCCTATAAGTGCTACAGCTATGACAGCAGCGGCGTCTTCGTGCCCACCGGCACCACGGATGACAAGACCTGTAACGGCAACGGCGGTACGGGTCGCTGGAGCGGGGACTTTCTTAACTATCTGACCACCAGCCGCATCGATGCCCTGCGCAAGGTGCTCTATGGCGGCTATCGGGGAAGCGACAACCAGGAGCACCCCACCCTGGTTCGCTCCCTAATTCCCCAAGATGCCCATACCTGGGGCAAGACCTGGGATCCGGCGGTGATGAACACCAGCACCGCCGGCAATCTGCTGGTCTCCAGCTACGCCCCCCTGTCCGACAGCAAGGTCTATTTCTTTGCCAACACCTCGCTCAGTTACTCTGGCTCGCCCCTGCTGCGCGTCTTGGAAACGGTGCAAAACCCCAGCCCGGCCCTCTATATCTGGAATTGGGTAAGTAAAGAAAATCCTGTTTCTGGCGACTATATGGACAACTATGTAGGTACCATTAATAGCGCAAGAACCGACTATGTGGTGCGGGTACAGGTCTGCACCGATGGCATGCTGGAGAGTAACTGTAAAAAGTACACCGACAGCAACAGCGACAACAGCTACAAACCCGTGGGCCTGCTGCAAAACTATGGCGAGGGAGATGACCCCAAGATGGAATTTGGCCTCATCACCGGCAGCTTTAGTAAGAACCTGTCTGGTGGGGTGCTCAGAGCCAAAGTTGGCAAGCTTGATGATGAAATAAAAAGCAACGGCCAATTTCAGACTCGAGGCAGCACAGGGGCAGGTGTTATAGACACACTGAATAAGTTACGGATTACTGGATTCAATTTCAGCAGCCTGAATTATAACAGCAACTGTGGTTGGATTACTGATGGTCCACTGACTCAGGGGAAATGTGTTGACTGGGGCAATCCCATTGGTGAAATGCTATTTGAAAGCCTGCGTTATTTTGCTGGAGCAAGTAGCCCCACCAGCGATTTTTCAGTCAGTAGTGAAAGTTTTGGATCTGGAAGTACGGCCTTCACATTGAAGCAAGATAGCTGGGATGATCCTTACGATAGTCATGACTACTGCGCCAAACCCATCAATCTGGTGATCAGCGATACCGGCGTTTCCTATGACTCGGATCAGATCCCCGGCTCCGCGTTTAACAGCTACAGCGACAGCACCCTCAGCAGTCTGGATGTCAGCGACTGGACAGCAACCATCTCCGAGAAGGAAGGGCTCAACAATGGTCTCTTCTATATCGGCGAAGTGCTGGGGCAGACCGAGGGCAAGAACGCCCCCACCGCCAAGACCATCCCCAGCTTGGATCAGATCCGCGGTCTCTCCCCGGAGGAGCCCACCAAGATGGGCAGCTTCTATAGCGCGGGCTTGGCCTACTACGGCCATGAGACGGATCTCAGGTCCGATATAAATGGTGACCAGAAGACCAATACCATAGTGGTGGCGCTGGCCTCCAAGCTGCCCCAGATCAAGATCAAGGCCGGCGACAATACCATCACCCTGATCCCCTACGCGAAATCTGTCGGTGGGGGCATCAGTAACGCAGAGGGTGACTTTCAGCCCACCGACGGCATTGTCGATTTTTACGTAGAGAGCTTAAGTGATACTGAAGGCACCTTTAGGGTTAATTATGAAGACGTTGAGCAAGGTGCAGATCATGATATGGACTTTATTGTAAAATATCACTACGTGGTAAATGCAGACACTACCGTTACGGTTACCGTTACTGCTGAATATGCGTCTGGAACCTATATTCAGCATGCTGGCTATGTTATTTCAGGAACACAAGGAGGAGATGGTCTCTACCTAGATATTGACGATAGCAGTGTTGATACAATTTCATCTACAAAGAACATGTACTATTTAGATACACCAGACCCAAGCAGTAATATTGCTCGCAAAAATTTATCCTCTAGTAATAGCTACAAGAGTGCATATTTACCGGCCTCTCGAACCCGCACCTTTACCGCCAGCAGTTCCAGCACGGCGGCCAGCCTATTGCCCTCGCCACTTTGGTACGCCGCCAAGTGGGGTGGCTTTAACGATGAGGATAGTGATGGCCTGCCCGGGGAGGGGGAATGGGATGCCAACAGCAGCGGCACACCGGATAACTATTTCCTGGTGACCAATGCCTCCGACCTGGAAAGCCAGCTGGAAGAGGCCTTCAACAAGGCGTCGGAAGATACCCGCTCCGCCAGTGCGGTCAGCTACAGCGGTTACCAGCTCAGCAATGACTCCCAGGCCTTCCTGGCCAGCTTCGAGGCCAAGAACTGGTCTGGTGATCTGGAGTCCTATGCGATCACCGATGGCACCCTGGCCACCAGCCCCAGTTGGAGTGCCGCCAAGCAACTGGACGCGCGCAGCAGTGTCAGCAACCGCGTGATCATCACCTGGGATGGCACGGATGACGGACGAGCCCTGTTCACGGCCCCCACCAGCCTGGATGGCGCAACCAATGGCCTGTCTAGCGATATGATTGACGACCTGCTGACCGGGATAACGGGCAGCACCGCCAACAAGCTGAGCTATGTGCAGGCGCTGGTAGATTACCTGCGAGGGGATCAAACCGATGAAGCCGGCGACGTGCAGGTGCCCATCATCAAGACCTATTTTCGGCCGCGCAGCAGCCGGTTGGGCGACATCATCCACAGCACCCCAGTCTATGGCACCTCCACCGATGATGTACCCTTTGTCATAGTAGGAGCCAACGATGGCATGGTGCATGTGTTCAATGCCGATGACGGCGAAGAGATCCTGGCCTTTATCCCCCGCGGCGTTTACGACAAGCTCAATCAACTGGCCGATGTGGATTACGACAGCACTCACCAGTTTTATGTGGATGGCGAGATCAAGGTCTCATCAATAACCGATGACGAGGGCGACAAGCGGGTGATCGCCGTGGGCACCTTCGGCCTGGGCGCCAAGGGCGCCTGGGCCCTGGATCTGAGCAACCTCAGCAGCGTCAGCAACAGCATCAGCGCCGCCGACAAGATCCTCTGGGAGGTGGACAGCCTGGGGTATGTCCCCTATCCACCAGCCATCGCCAAGGTCCAGGATGGTGACGACAAGCGTTGGGTGGCCGCCTTTGGCAACGGCTATAACGATGGCACCGACGATGGCTACAGCAGCCTGAAGGTCTACGATCTGTTGACCGGCACCCTGCTCAAGACCCTGACCACCACCCAAGGTCGAGACGAGGATCCTGACGGAGACTCCCGCCCCAACGGCATGGCCGAGCCGGTGTTTGCCGATGCCGATCTGGACGGGGTGGCGGATCGCCTCTATGCCGGCGATCTGTTCGGCTACCTGTGGAAGGTGGACGTCGATCAGGACAACATCGACGACTGGGACTTTGCCATCAAGAGTGGCTCCACTCCCCTCCCGCTGTTTATCACCCAATATGCCACCGGCAGCTCGCCGGCCTATGAGCGTCAACCCATCACCACCCGTCCGGCGGTCGCCTTCCACTCCACCAGCGGTCTGATGGTGCTGGTGGGTACAGGCAAGTATCTTGAAGCCAGCGACACCGATGTCTCGGATCAGGTGACCCAGAGCCTGTATGGACTGTGGGATAACAGCGCCTCAGAGACCATCTCCCGCACCAACCTGGTCAAACAGGAAATTACCGCCCAGAGCACCACCCGCACCCTCAGCAGCAACAGCATCGACTGGAGCACCAAGAAGGGTTGGTATCTGGATTTGATCAATCCCAATACCGACAGCAACGAAGGGGAGCGGATCGTCAACAACATCACGGTGCGCAGTACCAAAGCCTACCTGACGACACTGATACCGGATGAAGATCCCTGTGCCGGTGGTGGTACCGGCTGGTATATGGAGATCAACCTGTTGACCGGCGATAACCAGGGCTTGGTGGATAACTCCGCCCTGCTGGAGCGCATTCCCAGCAAGGCGGTCACCAAACTGGTGACCACCGCAAGTGGTGACGTCTCTGTCTCCAACAGCGTGCGGTTGGACGGCCAGGATGAGCTGTTCGAAAGCAATCCGACGGTGGAGCGCACCGGCGCCGTCTCCTGGCTGAAGGTGTACTGAGCCATCCCAAATGGCACACCGCAACGGCCGCCAACTGGCGGCCGTTTTCTTCTCTTAAAAAGCAAATTTATTCATCCAGAACACTTTGCGACAATCTGCTCTGTCAGCGGTCCAGAGACGTGGATCATTCGAGCTAAAACCCAATAATGGCAAGATTGTTAGACTTTAAAACCGATTTACCACATATCCATTGGTTGTAAATGCTTATGACCACGCCAATGAAGACTCGCTTGATTCCGCTCGCTGTTTTTTATTGATTGCATAGCCAGTCAAAAGCCCCATAATGCGCCCGTTCGATATTTCGTCACTTCATCCCTGAGCTCAAACGGCCGGGTGAAGGTTAACTTGGTGACAGGGCCATGGCCCTTTTGTGAGGTGTTTGCATAAGATGAACAGCCAATTCGTTGCGGGTATGGATTATCGTGGCCTGGTGGCCAAACATGGCTCTCCGTTGCTGGTGCTGGACCAGGCGGCGGTGCGTCATCAGTACCGTGCCCTGGCCGCCGCCCTGCCGGGCGTCCGTCTGCATTACGCGCTGAAACCTCTGCCCCATATGGGCGTAGTGGAAACCCTCAAACAAGAGGGTGCCGCCTTCGATCTGGCCACCAATGGTGAAGTGGATCTGATACGCGAGGCCGGCATCGCCCCCAACGAATGTATCCATACCCACCCGATCAAGCGCGATGGTGATATCCGCCACGCCCTGGAGTATGGCTGCCAGGTGTTCGTCTTTGACAACCCGGTAGAGCTGGACAAGTTTGTCGCCTACCGTGATCAGGCTCGCTTGTTGCTGCGGGTCAGCTTCCCCAACCCCGAAACCAAGGTGGATCTGTCCAAGAAATTTGGCTGCACCCCGGAGGCCGTGTTGCCGCTGCTGCGGGACGCCAAGGCCAAGGGGATCCAGGTCATCGGCCTCTCCTTCCACGTGGGCTCCCAGGTCCCCAATGCCAAGCGGCATGTGGAAGCCATCGAAGCCTGCAACGCACTGCTGCGTCAGGCCGCTGCCGAAGAGCTGGGCCTGGAGGTGCTGGATATCGGCGGTGGCTTCCCGGTGGCCTACCAGGGCGAGGCTCTGGACATCGAGGCCTTCTGTGCGCCTATCCGCGCGGCCCTGGCCGACACCCCGGAAGGCATCCGCCTGCTGGCCGAACCGGGTCGCTTCATCAGCGCCCCGGCCATGACCTCCATCGCCAGCGTCATGGGCAAGGCCGAACGTTTCGGTCGTACCTGGTACTACCTGGACGACGGCCTGTACGGCAGCTACAGCGGCCAACTGTTTGACCACGTGACCTACCCCAAGATGGCTCCCTACGCCCAGGGCGAGCTGCATCCCAGCGTGCTAGCCGGTCCCACTTGTGACAGCATCGACGTCATCGCCGAAGACATACTGCTGCCGGAGCTGGAGGTCGGTGACCTGGTGGTGGGCGGCATGATGGGTGCCTACACCTGGGCGTCCGCCACCGAATTCAACTTCTTCCGCAAGGCCAGCATACTGGTGGTGGACAGCGAACCGGCCTCACTGCAGGCGGTGGCCTGAAAGGGTCAGCCCTAGCGGTCTGGAATCCTGACACAAAAAAGCCCTGCAAAAGCAGGGCTTTTTTATAAGGAACATATCCGGCTCAATTGGCATCGAACCGTGACCAGTTCTCCACCGGCTTGGCATACATGGCCCGCACCAGGGGTTGCAGCTGCTCGGGCATGGCCGCCAGACGAGACTCAAAGCGCTGGCGCTCCTCATCGCTCACCGGCGCCTTGGCGCCCTGGGCCGCCACCAGATTGGCCGGGAACAGGCGGTACTGGCGATGGATGGCATCGTCAATCTGGGCCGCCAGGGATTCCGGGCTATCAAACCCGCCCACCAGCGGCTTGCCAAAGCTCACATGCACCCGCCCCTTATACCCCACGATGCCCGCCACTATGCTGGCGATATCCTCAAACTCACCCTTCTCGTAGGCCCCAGTCTGGGCCTTCTCGAACAGCTCGCGGGCCTTGGCCAGATCGCCGGGATCGTACTCGTAGCTGATGCTGACCGGCACTATGTTGAGGCTGGCCATGTAGTCGGCAAACTCGCGCTTCTGCTGCTTGCCCGCCATGTAGAACATCTTGAGGATGGCGGGATCCGTGCAGTCGTCCCCGTCCTTGGCGCGGCCTTCCTTCTGGGCGATCCAGATGGAGTGGCCATCGGCCAGGGAGTGGGCGATATAGGCCGACAGCTCATTGAACGCCTTCATCATCTCCCGCGGCCCCTTGGCCGAGCGCTTGACGATGAAGCTCTTGTTCAGCCGCATCAGTTCGGTGGCACAGGGCTTGCGCAACAGATTATCGCCGATGGCAATGCGAACCGTCTCCAGACCGCACTTGAACAGGCCCCAGTTGACGAACGCCGGATCCAGGGCGATGTCCCTGTGGTTGGAGACAAACAGGTAGCCGGTGCCGGACTGCAATTGTTCCAGCCCCGAGAAGGTCACGCCGTCCGTGGTACCGGCAATCATCTTCGCCATGAAGCGGGCGACCTCTTCCTGCACGTCCCGCACCGTGCGCACCTTGGCCCAGCGGCGATGCAGGGCATGGCGGATCAGCGGGCGGATCAACCAGCCAAACAGCGGCGTGAGCCGGGGAAAACGAAACCGGGCAATGGCACTGAGCAGTTCAGGATCATCGATCAGGCGGTCGATGGCCGCCGGGACTTCATCGTCATGGTAGGGGCGGATGTCGGCAAACGGCTCCACCTCTGGGGTCATATTGGTCATGGTGTGATCTGGGTTCTAATAACAGCCGGAGAAAAACGCGGCAATTCTACACGGAACCGCCGCCAAACTCGAACTTCTACCACCAGAGCATCAAAACACAAGCGGCGGTGAGCCCCGCCATGGCGAAATTGAAGCGCTGCCAGGCCCGCGGCGACCCCAACCAGCGGCCGACACTGGCGCCAAACAGCAGCCAGACACCCCCGGTTAAGATCCCCATGGCAAAGAAGACCCCCTGCACCCCGAGGGCACTGGCCCAGTATCCCTGGCCGGCCAGGGTGAAGCTGCCGATGGCGGACAGCGCCATCAGCCAGCCCTTGGGATTCAGCAGCTGTAATAAGGCCGCCTGATACCAGTTCGGCAGCCGGCTGGCCGACGCACCGTCAGGCGGTGCCGCCCAGGCTAGCTTCCAGGCCAACCACAACAGATAGAGGCTGCCCCCCCCCTTGAGCAGCAGATGCATCAGCGGCCACTGACTGAACAAGACCCCCAGGCCCATGGCCGCGGCGAGGATCAGCAGGTTGAGCCCCCCCACCACGGCAAACAGCATGGGCAGGCTGCGCCGCACCCCCAGATTGGCTCCCGCACTGGTGAGCAACATATTATTGGGCCCAGGTGTCCCACAGGTGACCAGCGCAAACCCCAGCAAGGGCAACCACCAGCTCGGCTCCATCGTTACCTCGATTCAATGGCCAGAAATCAGCGCCATATCATCAGGACACAGGCCGCGGTGAGCAAGCCCATCACACCATTAAATCGTCTCCAGCTCAGCGGCGTCTTGAGCAGCTGGCCCACCTGAACCCCAAATTGCGCCCATGTCAGGCAGGAACCCAAGCAGATAAGGCAGAACAGCGCGATCAACCAGGTCACCGACCCCCAGTAAGCCTCACCGGCCAGGGTGAAGCTGGAGATGGCCGACAGGCTCATCATCCAGGCCTTGGGATTGACGAACTGAAACAGCACCGCCTGATGAAAGGCCATGGGCTTGCCCCGCGCCTCCTGCGCCAGGCTGGGCGCCCCGGCACGGGCGATGAGCCAGCCCAACCACAACAGATAGGCACTGCCGATCCAGCGCAATGCCGACTGCACCATGGGTTGCGCGGCAAACAGCTCGCCCAGTCCCAGCGAAACCGCCAGCAGCATGAGCCCCGTCCCGGCGCTGATCCCCACCACATGCAGCAGGGTACGTCGCAGGCCAAAACGGGCCCCGGCACTGGTGAGCATCAAGTTGTTCGGGCCAGGGGTGATGGTACAGACCAGCGCGAAGGCTGCCACCGGGCCCCACCATTGCATTTCCATACGCTAACTCCCAAGAAAGGGCATCCGGATGCGAAGATTGTATCGATACAAATACAGTTTTGAGACATGATTTGTGCTGCAATCAGCACAAACACACCCTATAATTCTCAACAAATTGGATCAATAGGTTTATTGTCACCATGACAATTTGGGCGCCACCCCTCTCCGGCCAAGGCCCGCTTTACCGTCAACTGGCGGACGCCATCGCCCAGGCCATCGAATCTGGCGAGCTGACGGCCGAGCAACGCCTACCGACCCACAGGGCCCTGGCGGAGCAGCTTGGCGTCACGGTGGGCACCATCACCCGTGCCTATGCCCTGGCCGAACAGCAGGGTTGGCTGCAGGCCCGCGTCGGCGCCGGCACCTATGTGAGAGGTCAGCCACAGGACAAGCTGGGCAACGCTTGGATGCAGCAGACACCGGATCCCCTGCGGGTGGAGATGTGGCAGAACCTGCCGGCACCGCAGGATCGCCACAGCGCCTTGCAGCGCACCCTGCAACAGCTGCAACAGGATCCCGCTCGCCTGAGTCGGCTGATGGATTACGGCGAAGCGCGCACTCCGGCCCCCCAGCGGCAACTGCTTGGCCAATGGCTGACAGAGCAGGGCATCCAGGCAGAGGCAGAACAGCTGTTTTTCACCTATGGCGCCCAGAGTGGCCAACTGCTAAGCCTGATGAGCCTGGGGCTGGCTGGACAGCCCCTGCTGTGCGAGGGATTAACCTATCCGGGACTGAAAAATCTGGCCAACCTGCTGAATATCCAGCTCAAGGGGTTGCCACTGGATGAGGAGGGGGTCATCCCAGCCGCCCTGGAGCGGGCCCTGAGCCAGGGTCAGTACCGAGCCATCTATCTGGTCCCCACCCTGCAGAACCCCACCACCGCCACCATGAGCCTGGCCAGGCGGCAGGCCATACTGTCGCTGTGCCAGCAGCATAGGGTCACCATAGTGGAAGACGATGTGCAGGGTCTGCTGGCCCCTCAGCGGCTCCCCAGCTTGGCCAGTCTGGCACCCGAGCAGGTGATCTATCTGGGCAGCCTGTCCAAGGGCATCAGTGCCGGTCTGCGGCTGGGTTATGCCCAGGTGCCAAGCCGCCTGCAACTGCCCTTCACCCAGGCGATCCAGGCCTGCAGCCTGATGATCTCCCCCTTGCTGGTAGAACTCGCCTGCGGCCTGCTGCAGCAAGGCGAAGCCAACCGACTGCTGGCGCACCAGCGCAGCCTGTTGGCCCAGCGCGGCCAGTTGCTACTCCAACAGCTGGGTGACAAGGGGGTCTGTTATCAGCCAGGCAGCATGCACGCCTGGCTGCCCCTGCCACCCCAGTGGCGTGCGGAGGCCTTCGTGCAGGCGGCCCGGGAGGCGGGCGTCGTCGTCTCGGGCGCCGAAGCCTTTGCCACCGGCCATTTTGCCGCCCCACAGGGCGTCCGGCTGTCCATCAGCCAGCCGGTGGATAACCCGGCCCTGGCGCGGGGGCTGGCGATCTTGCGGCAATTGCTGGAGAGTAATCCCGGCAATCCTGCCCTGTTGTAACCCAAGGAGCCCCCATGCTGATCCCCTGGCAGAGCCTGAGTGAGGACACCCTCACCAACCTCATCGAATACTTCGTCCTGCGGGAGGGCACCGACTATGGCGAGCAGGAGGTCAGCCTGACGGACAAGGTGGCCCAAGTCCGTCGGCAGCTGCAGCGGGGGGAGGTGGTGCTCCAGTACAGTGAGCTACACGAGAGCGTCACTCTGCTGAGTCGGGAGCAGTGGCGCCAGGCGTCGCAACAGGCAGAAGATGACAGCCGCTGAGCAGCACCTCAGATCCGTTGCGCAGCTCCCCCTCCTCACCCTGAGTCCAGAAGCTCAGGCGGCCGTTGTCATAGCGCGCCCCAGCGGCGCCCTGCACCTTGGGCAGTATGTGGTGCTCGCCGTTGAGACTCAATTCAAGCCAATCAAAGTGACCATCCAGCCGGACCGGAAGCAGAGTCTCGCCACACTGGTACTGGCGGGCATAGGGATCTGGTTCCGGCTCCGAGGCACAGGCCACCAGCAACACCGACAGTCCCAACACGCCAGTCACGCGCCCAGAAAAGTTGACATAACCCACAGATTCCTCCTGTTTTTTTGTTAAATGCCGGCAGGCATATTCCAACAACCGGTTTCACGGCCACACCGCTTGCCATAGGCTACAGGGCCCCTTATGCTACCGCAGTTATTATAAAGACAAAGACCGCACACAGGCTGGATCTGCTGCGCGGCAGCTATAGACGAGGACTAACAATGGTTATTGGCAAGCCGCAAAGCGATCCGACGCTCGAATGGTTCCTTTCTCACTGTCATATTCACAAGTACCCGGCCAAAAGCACCCTGATCCATGCCGGCGAAAAGGCTGAGACCCTCTACTTTATCGTCAAGGGCTCAGTGGCCGTGCTGATCAAGGATGAAGAAGGCAAGGAGATGATCCTCTCCTACCTGAATCAAGGGGACTTTATCGGTGAGTTGGGGCTGTTCGACGATACAGAAAACCCCACCCGCTCCGCCTGGGTTCGCGCCAAGAGCCCCTGTGAAGTGGCGGAAATCTCCTACAAGAAGTTCCGCCAGCTGATCCAGGTCAACCCGGAGATCCTGATGCGCCTGTCTGGCCAGATGGCGCGCCGTCTGCAGACCACCAGCCAGAAGGTCGGCAACCTTGCCTTCCTGGACGTGACCGGTCGCATCGCCCAGACCCTGCTGAACCTGGCCAAGCAACCCGATGCCATGACGCACCCGGATGGCATGCAGATCAAGATCACCCGGCAGGAGATCGGTCAGATCGTCGGTTGCTCCCGGGAGACCGTGGGCCGCATCCTCAAGATGCTCGAAGATCAGGAGCTGATCTCTGCCCATGGCAAGACCATAGTGGTATTCGGCACCCGCTAAGGGATCCGCCAGCGACAAGAACGCCACCCTAGGGTGGCGTTTTTTTATGGCGCCAACTGCAGCGCCAGCTCGGTCAGGGAGCCCAGCTCCTCCGCCCCCTGGACAGCAACCTGCCGGCGTAACCAGCGGGCCTGCAGGCCACAGGCCTTGGCTCCGACAAAGTCCTCCACCCGGGTATCCCCTACCATCAACACCTGGGACGGCGCCAGCTCCAGTTGCTCACAGACCCGGCGATACAGCTCGGGGTGCGGCTTGGGATAGCCCTGCTCGAACGACCAGCACCACAGCTCCAACTGGCCAGCCAGCAGCTGGCGCACCGGCTCGGCATAGGGCTTGGCCAGGTTGCCCACCACCCCCAGGCGATAGCCAAAGGCGCGCAATTGGGCCAGGACGGCAGGCACCTCGGGGAAGAGTCGGACCCCCGCCAGCTCGTCGGCCAGATCCTGCGCCAGGGGCGCCATGGCATCCGGCGCCGGAGAAAGACCGCCGCGGTGGGCCGCCTCTCTCAGCCCCAGGGGCTGGGTCATCACCGCCTTGGTAAAACCGATGGGATCGGCCACCTGCCGTGCCAGCTGGCGGTAAGGCCGGCGCCGCACCGTCATATGACACAAGGTGCCATAGGCATCAAACAACACCGCCTTCACCTCGCTCTGGCTCATAGCAACTCCTGCCTCGCTGTGTAAAAACCGAGCATATGCCTGCCGCCAAATCGGAGCAATCCTTCTCGGATCAGCTTGTGAGCGGCAAAAACGAAACAGGCTCCCCAAAGGGAGCCTGTTGCTGCGGCGATGAAAGCCAAGGCGTCGGCTGACTTAGCCCTGGCACACCTGAGCCACCGCCTCGGCAAAGCGGGCCATGCCCACGTCGAACTCCTTGCGGGTCAGGTTGAGGGCCGGGGCGAAGCGCACCACATTGCCCCCGGCCACCAGCACCAGCACGCCGGCCCGAATGCCGGCATCCACGAACGCCTTGGCCTTGCCCTGATAATCGGCCGTCAGCACGGCGCCGATCAGCAGGCCGGCACCCCGCACCTGTTCGAAGCAGTGGTGACGGGCATTGATCTCCGCCAGCGCCTCGCGAAACCAGGTCTCCCGCTCCAGCACGCCCTTGAGCAGGGCCGGCTGATTGATGAGATCGAAGGCCGTCTCCCCCACGGCACAGGCCAAGGGGTTACCACCGAAGGTAGTACCGTGCACCCCGGGCTTGAACACGGCGGCGATGGCGTTACGGGTCAGCATGGCAGCGATGGGGAAGCCGCTGCCCAGGGCCTTGGCACTGGTGAGGATATCCGGCTCCACTCCCAGGGCCATGTAGCCGAACAGGTGACCGGTGCGGCCCATGCCGGTCTGCACCTCGTCCATGATCAGCAGGGCATCGTGGGCATCACACAGCTCGCGCACCGCCTGGGCAAAGGCCGGATCCGCCGGCAGCACGCCGCCCTCCCCTTGCATGGGCTCCATCACCACGGCACAGGTATGGCCCGAGATGACGGCACGCAGGGCGTCGATGTCGTTATAAGGCACATGGGTGATCTGGCCCGGCTTAGGGCCGAAACCATCGGAATAGGATGCCTGGCCGCCGACGCTGACGGTGAAGAAGGTACGGCCATGGAAGCCGTGGCTGAAGGCGATGATCTGATCCTTCTGCGGGCCATGAGTTTCGTAGGCATAGCGACGGGCCAGCTTGAGGGCCGCCTCGTTGGCCTCGGCGCCGGAGTTGCAGAAGAAGGCCCGCTCGGCAAAGGTGGCGTCCACCAGCTTGCGCGCCAGACGCAGCACGGGCTCATTGGTCATCCAGTTGCTCACGTGCCAGAGCTTCTGGCCCTGGCTCACCAGGGTATGCACCAGGGCCGGATGGCAGTGCCCCAGGGCATTGACCGCGATGCCGCCGGCGAGATCTATGTACTCGCGCCCCTGCTGATCCCACAGGCGGGAGCCCAGGCCCCGCACCGGCACAAACTCCGCCGGCGCATAGGTCGGCACCATCACTTCATCAAACCACGCCCGGGTTACCTGCTGCATGCTTGCATCCTCACGCCAAGAAAATGAAAAAATAATCACAGGGCATGCATAATATATCAACCATACCCCTATCATCCATGGGTTTTTGCATAAATGCCTTCATGACTGCCAGAAGTTGCCCAGCAGCGCCACCCCCTGCTGGCTGAGGATGCTCTCCGGGTGAAACTGCACCCCCTCGATGGGCAAGGTGCGATGGCGCAGCCCCATGATCTCCGCCGGCTGATCCCCCTCCGGCTGGCTCCAGGCGGTCACCTCCAGGCAGTCCGGCAGGTTGTCGGCCTCGACGATGAGGGAGTGGTAACGGGTGACCGTCAGGGGATTGGCCAAGCCACGAAACACGCCCCGACCATCGTGGCTGATGGCCGAGGTCTTGCCATGCATCACCCTATGGGCCCGCACCACACGCCCGCCGAACACCTGGGCCAGGGCCTGGTGGCCCAAACAGACACCCAGGATCGGCAGTCGACCGGCAAAGTGGGCTATGGCCGCCAAGGAGATCCCCGCCTCGTTGGGGGTACAGGGCCCGGGGGAGATCACCAGATGGCTGGGCGCCAGGGCCTCGATACCGGCCAGGTCGATGGCATCGTTGCGCACCACCTGCACCGGCGCCCCCAGCTGGCCGAAGTACTGCACCAGGTTGTAGGTAAAGGAGTCGTAGTTATCGATGATCAGCAGCATGGGTCAGACGGGAAAATGTGGGCGACAGCAGTCGGGCTCAGGTACACCACAGGGTACCTGCCCACCGAGTCTAGCGCCAGACCACAGGGCCGAGGCAGACAGGCAAACGGGAGCATCCCGACGACGCAGGATACCCATATCAGTTGGCGAAAAAGATGCCACCGCGAACGGACTAACGCAGAGGTTGCTGACAGAGATTAACGATTGAGCAGAACGCCGGTTTCCAGCTCCCGCTCCCGCTGGCACTCAGCCAGGTAAATAGCTGCCTCCACCTTGGCATTGCCATGGTGGGTGTCCAGGGCCTTGGGCACCATCAGCTCTAGGGTTTTCATGGTCTTGGCCAGACGGAACTTGCGCAGCCAATACCCCTTGGTTTCCAACTCGTTTGGATCGACTTCTTGCTGTGACATGGATGGATATTACCCGGAAGAAGAGAAGAAGGCGGGAGAAACAGAAAAGCCAGGTTACCCCGGCTCTCCATCTACACCTTCCCAGTAAATCAGGCTTTTGGAACGAAGCCGATCACATCATAAACGGCTTTGAGAGTTTTTTCAGCCCGTTCCCGCGCCTTTTCTGCGCCCTGGTGCAAAATCCCCAGCAGATGGGCCTCATCCTGCCGCAGGGCGGTGAAGCGCGCCTGCACCGGCGTCAACATGGCCAGCACCGCCTCGGCGGTCTCGGACTTGAGGTGGCCGTACATCTTGCCTTCGAAGTGACGCTCCAGCTCGACGATGGACTGGCCGGTGGCACCGTGCATCAGGGTCAGCAGGTTGGAGACCCCGGGCTTGTTGTCGATGTCGAAGCGCACCACAGGCGGCTCCTCGGAGTCGGTCACCGCCCGCTTGATCTTCTTGGCGATGGCCTTGGGATCCTCTAGCAGGCCGATCCTGTTGTTCTCGTTGTCATCGGACTTGGACATCTTCTTGGTGGGCTCTTGCAGGCTCATGATGCGGGCCCCCTGCTCGGGGATGAAGGGCTCCGGCATGGTGAAGACATCGCCGTACAGGGTATTGAAGCGGTAGGCCACGTCGCGAGTCAGCTCCAGGTGCTGCTTCTGGTCGTTGCCCACCGGCACCTGATTGGCCTGGTACAGCAGGATATCCGCCGCCATCAGCACGGGATAGCCGAACAGGCCGACGTTGACGTTGTTCTCGAAGCGCTGGGCCTTGTCCTTGAACTGGGTCATGCGGGACAGCTCTCCCATCTGGGTGTAGCAGTTGAGGATCCAGCCCAGCTCGGCGTGCTGCGGCACGTGAGACTGCAGGAAGACGGTGCTCTTGCTGGGATCGATCCCCACCGCCAGATAGAGGGCGGCCGCATCCAGGCAGGCGGCCCGCAGGGCCTTGGGATCCTGGCGCACCGTGATGGCGTGCAGATCCACGATGCAATAGAGGCAGTCGTAGTCATCCTGCATCCGCACCCACTGGCGCAGGGCGCCCATGTAGTTGCCTATGGTCAACTGGCCCGAGGGCTGGGCCCCACTCAACACGATCGGTTTTGACATCATTTCATCCTTTAGAGTGACCCCAGCACCAGGGGGGTCAGCTTGGCAAAATCATCCAGGATCCAATCCGGTTCACTGGCGGCGATGGGCTCGCCATGGTTGTAGCCGTAGGTCAATCCCACCACCGGCATGCCGGCATGGCGGGCCGCCAGCACATCGCTACGGGAATCCCCCACCATCAGGCTCTGCTCAGGCGGTATGCCGGCCTGCGCGCAGATATGCAGCAAGGGCGCGGGATCGGGTTTGCGCACCGGCAGGCAGTCGCCCCCCACCACCTGGCTGAACAGGTGGCTGAGGCCCACCTGGCTCAGAATCGCCGGCACGAAGCGGCTGGGTTTGTTGGTCACCACCGCCAGGCGTTTGCCCGCCAGCTGCAAGGCGGCGAGGGTCTCCGGCACCCCGGGGTAGAGCGACACCCCCTGGGTGGCCGCCTCGGCGTAATCGGCATCGAAGGCCGCCCGCAGGGCGGGCAGTTCTGCCGGCGGCGTGGCATCCACCTCATGCTGGCCCTGCCAGGCGCGGCGCAACAGCATGTCGGCACCGTTGCCTATCCAGGCACTGACCTGGGCCAGCGTCACCGGCCCCTTGCCCAATGCGGCCAGGGCCGCCACCACGGAGCCATGCAGCTGGGGCGCGCTGTCCACCAGGGTACCGTCCAGATCGAACAGCACCAGGCGCACCTGGGACAAGGGCGCCGTCATCAGACCTTGGCCAGTTCGGCGCGCATCTGGTCGATGACCGCCTTATAGTCGGGCTGACCGAAGATGGCCGACCCCGCCACAAACATGTCGGCCCCGGCCTCGGCGATGGCGCGGATGTTGTCCACCTTGACGCCACCATCGATCTCCAGGCGGATATCGCGACCGCTGGCATCGATCAGACGACGCACCTGGCGCAGCTTGTCCAGGGTGCCGGGAATGAAACTCTGGCCACCGAAGCCCGGGTTGACCGACATCAGCAAGATCACATCCAGCTTGTCCAGCACGTAGTCCAGATAGTGCAGCGGCGTGGCCGGGTTGAACACCAGGCCGGCCTGACAGCCGTGATCCTTGATGAGCTGCAGGCTGCGGTCCAGATGCTCGGAGGCCTCCGGATGGAAGGTGATCAGGCTGGCACCGGCCTTGGCAAAGTCCGGGATGAGCCGGTCCACCGGCTTCACCATCAGATGCACGTCAATGGGGGCCTGGATACCGTAGTTGCGCAGCGCCTGACAGACCATGGGGCCTATGGTGAGATTGGGCACGTAATGGTTGTCCATGACGTCAAAGTGCACCACATCGGCGCCGGCGGCCAGCACCTGGGCCACGTCCTCGCCCAGGCGGGCAAAATCGGCAGAGAGGATGGAGGGGGCGATCAGAAACTCTTTCATCGATTGATATCCAGTGGGCTAGCCAAAAACGGGGCAAATTCTACCCTAACGAGCCAGCCGGCTCTAGGTCAAAGATCCCCCAGTTGGCCTCAGGGCAGATAGAGCGCCAGCAGCTCCGCCACGCTGTTGCGGCTCTCGCTGCTGCGGCTGATGGTGCGCTTGACCTTGATCTCATCCAGTTGGGCATCGCGATAGAGCTCATAGGTCAGGGGCGTGGCATGGTTGCTGATCAGCACGGGAATGCCGCGCTCCTGCACCGTCTCCCGCGCCAGCTTGGCCAGCAGCGCCTGATCGTCCAACGAGAAGCCGCCGGTGGCATAGCTGGTGAAGCTGGCGGTGGTGGACAGGGGCACGTAGGGCGGATCGCAATAGACCACGTGATCCGCCTGCAGTCGGGCAAAGGTCTGGGAGTAACACTCGCAAACAAAGGTGGCCCGCTGGGCTTTCTCGGCGAAAAGCCACAGCTCCTCCTCCGGGAAGTAGGGCTTCTTGTAGCGTCCGAAGGGGACATTGAAGCCCCCCTTGTGGTTGTAACGACACAGGCCGTTGTAACCGTGCCGGTTGAGATACAAAAACAGCAGCGCCCGCTCGAAGGTATCACGACTGTCGTTGAACGCCTGGCGCAGCTCGTAATAGGCCTCGGCGTGGTTGTAGTCCTGAGTAAAGAGGCTACGGGCCTCGGCAATCACCCGCTCCGGGATATGTTTGAGCAGGTTGTAGAAACCGATGAGATCCGGATTGATGTCCGCCAACAGATAGGCCGGGTAATCTGTGTTGAGAAACACCGAGCCCGCGCCAACAAACGGCTCCACCAGCACCTGCCCCGGCGGCAGCCGCCGACTGATGGCCTCCACCAGGGAGTACTTGCCGCCGGCCCATTTCAAAAACGCACGATTTTTCTTCATAGCAAGCAAATGGCTCATCGGCCGGGATCAAAAAGGGGGCTCGCGGCGCCCCCTGTGCTGGCGATCCCAGACCTCATTGTTTGAGTTCTTTGTGGACCTGGGCGAATGACTTGGGCCAGGGACGGTTCTTCTGCAACTCGGCGGACAATTGGCGGATGGCCTGACTGGCCTGCTTGCTGTCGGCGTAATCCCCCTTGATCAGCACAAACCAGGGCGCCCCCTTGAACTGGGTCTCATACATCCAGACCTGGCCCGCCAGATGCTGCTGGTTGACGAAGCGAGCCAGGGCGTTGGCATCGGCCGACGCCATCAACTGTATGGTGTAATGACGCGGTGCATGGCTCAGCAAGGTGGCATTGGGGACCCGCAGGCTGGCCGCGGTAGCGGGTTTACCGCTCGCGGCTTTGGTCACCGGCGGCTTGCTGGCCAGAGGCTGGCTCACCGCGGCCGCCTTGGCGGTCTGAGGGGCGACCGGCTGGCTCACCGGAACGGCTTGTGATGCCACCGGCTTGGCCTGGGTCACCAGGGTTGCGGTAGCGGAAGAGACCGGCTCCCCTTGCTTGATCTGCTCCACCACAGGGGTCAGCTCCTGCAAGGAGGTGACCGCACCAGACACCGCAGGCAGCGGCGCCGCCGCACTGGAGGTCGCCCCACTGACCCCACTTTGATGGGCCATGATGTCCTGCACCACCTGATCGGCAATCACCACCCGGCGCCCTTCATAGTTTTGCGAATCGACCGTCATGCCATCCCCGGCCTCATCCGGCAGCACAGCATGCTGCAGGGGCGCCGTCTCCGGCATGGCCGGCTCGGCGGCCGACGGCACCGGCAGCGGCACCGCAATGTCACCGCTGGTCGTCGGCGCCTGGCGCAGCATGGAGGGAACTATCCAGCTGAGCAGGAGAACCACGGCGACCACCACGGCCAGGGTAGCGCCCCATTTATTCAAGGGCAGGGGCTTTGCTCTGAAACTGCTTTTCTTGCTGCTCATCGTCTTCTCCGCCAAGGCCACCAGTTCGACGGGCCAGCCCGTCACCGCAGATAACAGTCGTTCGAGGGCATCCCAACGCCCCTGATCCAGCGGGTAATTACCGCGTAGGAGATAATACTGCAAGCAGGTCCGCTGCTCAGCCGCCGAGAGGGGCTCCATGTCCATCTCCACCGGCGGTTGCTCACGCCCCTTGAGGCGGGCGGCCAGGCGCTCACACCATGGCTGGGGAGCCGTCAACACAAACCCCATCTTGTTGTGACCGCGCCCCAGCGCATCGTTGAGGCTGGCCAGCTCCCACAACTCGTCCACGAAGGCCTCGGGCAAGCGATCGGCATCATCCAGCACGATGAGCAGCTGGGCCGGCGTCTCGCCCAACAGACGGAACAGGTTGTCCCCCAGGGTGTCATGGGGGTCAAACACGGAATGCGGTACCAATTGCTGGATCAGTGACTCACGTAACTCATCCAGCGGCGTGGTGGCGCTCCCCGTCACAAAAGCGGTGCGCCAAGGCGCGACGAGCCGCTCCAACAGCAGCTCGCACACACGGGTGCGGCCACTGCCTTGAGGTCCGGATAACAGGATGAAGGGGAAAGAGAATTCAAGCAGATGGTGCAAACGCAGCACCATCTGATCCTGGCTGGGTAGCTGAGGAAAGCCGGGGTTGTTCAAACTTAGCGTTCCGCCTCTATGATGGAGGCCAGCAGGCTGTCACTCACATCGCTGAAGACAGCTGCCTGGCCGATGGCCGTAGGCAGCACCAAGCGCAATTTACCAGAGAGCACCTTCTTATCCCGCATCATGTGTCGCATAAACGCGGCAAAGTCCATGGAGGCCGGGGCCTTGAGCGGTAACTGGGCCGCAGCCAGCAATCCCACAATACGCTGCACCGCCGCCTCGTCCAGCAGACCCAGTGCCTGCGCCGTCTTGGCGGCCAGCACGGTCCCGGCGGCCACGGCTTCGCCGTGTAGCCAATTTCCGTACCCTTGCTCCGCCTCGATGGCATGCCCGAAGGTATGCCCCAGATTGAGCAACGCACGAATGCCCTGCTCGGTCTCATCCTGCGCCACTACCTCGGCCTTGATGGCACAGCAACGCTGGATGGCATAGGTCAGTGCCTGTGGCTGCAACGCCAGTAAGTCGGCCACATGCTGTTCCAACCAGGCGAAGAACTCAGCGTCATAAATGATGCCGTATTTGATCACCTCGGCCAGACCGGCCGACAGCTCTCTGGCCGGCAGGGTAGCCAAGCAATCGGTATCGATCACCACGGACTTGGGCTGGTAGAAGGCCCCTATCATGTTCTTGCCCAGCGGATGGTTAACCGCTGTCTTGCCCCCCACCGAGGAGTCCACCTGAGACAACAGTGTGGTGGGCACCTGGATAAAGGGCACGCCACGCTGGTAACAAGCCGCCGCAAAGCCGGTGAGATCGCCGATGACCCCGCCCCCCAAGGCAACCAGGGTGGTATCCCGGCCATGGCGACCCTCCAGCAGGCTGCTCATCAGTGCATCGAAGCTGGCCAAGGACTTATAAGACTCGCCATCTGGCACCACGTGCACATCCAGCTGGAAACCGGCCAGGGTCTGCTTCAACGTCTCAAGATAGAGGGGCGCCACCGTATCATTGGTCACCACCATGATACGTTGCCCAGCGATCGCCGAAGAGAACAACTCGGTCTGCCGTAGCAAGCCGGGACCGATGGAAATGGGATAACTGCGGCTATCCAGGGCAACGACCAACCGTTCCATGGCTCGAACTCCTCTTAGTTACAGCCCCAACAACTGGATGATCTGATTGGCCACCAGCTTGGCACTTTGTTCATCGGTACGCACAGTGTAATCCGCCACCTCTTGATACAAGGGCTCGCGCTCACCGGCCAGGCGCTCCAGTACATCCCTGGGCTCTTCTTCGGTTTGCAGCAGAGGACGGCGCTTGTCCCGCTGGGTACGGGCCAACTGTTTTTCGATCGGCGTTTCCAGATAGACGACAATGCCCCGCGCCGAAAGACGATTGCGCGTGTTGGCACTCTTGATGGCGCCGCCCCCCGTGGCCAGGACGATGCCTTGCAGTTCCGTGAGTTCAGAAATCATCTGTTCTTCACGTTTGCGGAAGCCTTCTTCGCCTTCCACGTCAAAGACCCAGCTGATATCGGCCCCGGTTCGGCGCTCGATCTCATGATCCGAGTCATAGAATTCCATATGCAGCTGGTCAGCCAGATGACGGCCTATGGTGCTTTTACCCGCCCCCATGGGACCGACAAGGAAGATATTGCGTTTTTCAGCCATAATTTTTCGTCAATTACATCAATAACCCACGCCTCACCCGAGGGCGAGACCCAAAAAGTACCTTACTGTTTGCGACAGGACGGGGAATTATGCAGTACCCCCCGGGGATTGGCAACCGGATAACAGACATCCCCGAAGGCGGAGCCTCCGGGGATGTCTTTATTTAAAACAAGCGCTTTTTCAGTTAGTTAAATTGCATCTGCCACAATCTTCGGCGTGACAAAGATCAGTAGCTCGCGCTTCTTATTGGTTTCTGAGGTATTGCGGAACAAGAAACCAACCCCAGGGATGTCGCCCAATACCGGCACCTTGGTAACATCCTTCTTGATGGTTTGCTGATAGATACCGCCCAACACCAGGGTTTCACCATTGTCCACCAGGACCTGGGTGCTGATCTGTTGGGTGTTGACCGCCGTCCCGGTACCCGTGCCGGTCTGTACCACGTCACCCAAGGTATCCTGGGTCACCGTCAGATCCAGGATCACCTTGTTGTCCGGCGTGATCTGCGGCGTGACCTTGAGACTCAGTACCGCCTTCTTCCATTCGATAGAGGTCGCCCCACTGGAGGTCGAGACGTTACTGGGGAACTCGGTACCCTGCTCAATGACCGCTTCCTTCTGGTTGGCCGTGGTCACCCGCGGACTGGCAATGATCTCGGCCTTGTTCTCCTCCTCCAAGGCACTCAACTCCAGATCCAGCAACAAACCATCGGCCAGTTTCGCCACCTGGAAAGCGATACTACCAGCGGCATTGGAAACCGGCAGATTGACATTGAGACGATCGTCAACACTAGCACTGGTCCCATCATCGTTGCCCTCAATGGTGCCGGACGTACCACCATCACTACCAGACTTGGTAACCCCCCAACGCACGCCAAGATCCTGCTCGACCCCGTCGTCTATGGTCACCATGCGCGCCTCGATCACCACCTGCTTCACCGGGATATCCAGCACCGCAATCATCTTCTTCACATGGTCGATGACGTCAGCCGTATCCTTGATGAGCAGCATATTGGTGCGCTCATCGACACTGACTGCGCCACGAGAGGAGAGCAGGCGGGTATCCTCGCCGGAGAGCAACTTGGCAACATCGGTCGCCTTGGCGTAGTTGATCTGAATGTATTCGGTTTGCAGCGGAGCCAGTTCTGCCACTTGCTGGCTGCTCTCCAACGACTGCTTCTCCTGGGCCGCCAGTTCGCTGGCGGGCGCCACCAGCAGGATATTGTTATCCAAACGCTTATCCAGCCCCTTCACCTTCAGGACGGTATCCAACGCCTGCTCCCAAGGCACCCCATCCAGACGCAAGGTGATATTGCCAACCACAGAGTCGGTCACCACCAGGTTGAAGTGGTTGAAGTCTGCGATCAGCTGCAACACTGTCCGAACAGGAACATCCTGGAAATTCAATGAAATAGGCTTGCCTTGATAGGATTTTGCGGCACCGGCCTTGGCTTCTGCCTTTTTATTGACCTCGATGATGAAGAGGTTGTCAGCCTGATCATAGCGGTAGTCAAAACCACCATTCACCGCGAGATCCAGGGTGACGCTGCGATCACCGCGAGACACGTCAATCTTGCTGACCGGCGTAGAAAAGTCGTTGACGTCCATCAAGGCAATCAGGTCGTCAGCCACACCCGTAGCATGGAATTTAGCCACCACATGGCTGCCTCTGCGCGTCACATCCACCGCGGCAGAGGAATTGCCCAGCTCCACCAGCAATTGTCCCTGCCCTGACTTACCTCGACGAAAATCCAGACTCTTGATCTGGTTGATCAACCCCCCTTGCGCCAAGGGCACCGCCTTGGCTTGGACGGACTTGCTGGCAGAGGCCATCATCTGCGGCGCAACCACTGTACTGGCCTTGGCCGGCACAGGTGCTTGTCCCAAGGTCACCAGCAGGCGGTCGCCATCTTGCTGGATCTGATATGGCATCAGCCGCTTCAAATCAACGCTAATGTCCAAACCATCCCCGCTGGGTTGCACCACGAGCTGCTCAACACCATGGCGCTCAACCGGCACCTGACTCATCTGCAGCGCTGACTGGGATTGGGGGACGTGCAAAAATAACTGGTTGGGTTGGTATTTCAAGCGATCCGTGTACTGTGGCACGGCGCCATCAAAATCCAGCTCAATCACCAACTGCTCGGTCAACAAGGGGTTAACTTTAACCTGTTCCAGCTTGACGGCAGCATGACTTGACGCACTGGCGCCCAACAGGGCCAGCGCAGCCAATCTGACAAAAAGAGATAGTTTAGAATTCATATCACATCCCTGCTTTTTCATTCTAGTTTGCCACCATCAACTTAAGCTGCGTCTTGCGTGTCACCCAACAGCCCTTGCCATCAGGAACATACTCCAGCAGTTCAACCTCATCCGGGGTGATCTTCTCGATTCGGCCCTGATTCAATCCCATATATTGTCCGACCGCCACACGGTGCACCTCACCTACCTGGGTATGGATCAGCGCCCAAAGCCCTTTGCCACTCCCCATGGTGCCGCTCATGCTGAGATTATCGAGAGAGAACTGCTCCAAAAATTCTTTCTCATGCGCCGGCAGACTCACATCACAGGTCGACTTCTTAGACTGCGCATCCCGCTGCAACGACTCTGGGTGAGGTTGGCTAAACGGATTTCGCAGTTCAGACGCAGCATATTGCATCGGTTCGAATGGACGAATAACCGGCAAGGGCTCAATGGGTGCAGGCGGACGCGCTTTTACCTGCGCCACATAGGCTTGCAAGTCATCACCACCAGAACAGGCGCTCAACAGGATCATCACCGCCAGGCTAACAATTAACTGTCTCACTTGGCCTCCTGCTTCGGCGTATAACGGAAGGTTTTTGCCAATACGGCCATGGCCACTTCGCCATCGTCTTGCTCAGTCAACTTGAAGCTGTCCAGAATAACGATACGCGGCAATGCGGCGATATCTGAGGTGAACTTGCCCAGTTGGTGATAATCACCACTCACCTCAATGCGCATGGGCAACTCGGTTGAGAACTCATACTGTTTCTCCGCTTCCCAGTTAATGCGCTTGAGCTTGAGTCCGTTATCGGCCGCAATAAAACTGATGTCATCCAGCAAGCCGGCCACCTCATTCTTATTTGGCAGCTGTTTGAGTTGCGTCTGAAGCATCTCCTCCAATTCCACCAGCTGCTGCCGATAAGCCACGAGGTTGGATGCCATGGCTGCCTTGATCTCAAACTGGCTCTTCAGGCTAGTTTCTTTCGCTCTCTCACCATCCAGTCGCGTCATGGCATCGGCAATAAAATAGTAATAGCCGCCACCCAGGATCAGCATACAGAGGATGGCGATGACGATTATCTTCGCCAGTTTGGGCCAACTGCCGATGTTCTCTAAATCCAGGTCATTCAGATCTTGCAGGTTCATTTTGCCGCTCCTTTGGCATCAGCCCCCAAGGGAGTAGTGGGCATCACTTTGAACTGGGCGGCAAACTCACTCAGTGCAATAGGCTGGTTACCTGTGGAGAAGATAGAACTGATATGGGGCTGTCCCAGCCAGCCAGATTTTTCGATCTTGCGGACCATGGCGGCAACCCGGCTATAGGCCTCGGTATCCCCCACCACGTTGATGGTGTCCGCCGCCAAATCCAGGGATTTCAGATAGACACCGTTGCTCACCAACGCCGGCAAGTCGTTGAACAGGTGCACAGGCAGGTTCCGCTTTTGCTGGAGTTCATCGATAAGCGTCATCCGGTCGATCAACTCTTTCTTGCGCTTCTTAAGCTGATTAATTTCACCCAACTGGGTATCCAACACCACCATCTCGTTGGTCAGAAATTGGTTACGCTCTACCTGTCCTTGGATCAGCTGTTCAAACAGCATATTCACCGCAAGGACCAAGAGCACAGCAACAAAGGCACTACCACCCAACAAGATAAAAAACTGTGTTTTTTCTCGCTGCTTGACGGCCTCCCGCCAAGGCATCAGGTTTATATTTGACATGGAGTGAAACTCCTCAGCGCCAATCCAAGCGCAGTCATATACTTGGCGCCATGCACAGACGGCTCACCCTTATTCATCAACTCAGTGGGATTGGGATGGCGAACATCCAGTTGCATTTCCATGGCCAATTGCTGGCTCAAGCCGGGGATCATGCTCCCCCCTCCAGATAACACCAGCATGTCTACGTTGCGATAACCTGACGAGCTGCAAAAAAGCTGAATGTTACGACGAATTTGTTGTATCAGCAGGGTGATGTAGGGAGCCAACACATCCATGTCTGCATCGGCCGGCAAGCTGTTTTGCACCTTGGCACGCTCGGCCTCATCCATGGACATGTTATAAAAGGAGGCAATGGACTGAGTAAAGTTGTCACCGCCAAAACTCTGCAGACGGGAATAAATGATTTCGCCATCCAGCAACACACCAAACGTCAAGGATACGGCCCCGATATCCACTAGGGCACAGACCTTGTGTTCAGTGTCATCCTGAAGCTCTGGCAACATATTAGAAACGGCACGGCCCAGGCTATGCAGGCCCACGTCCACCACTTTGACCTGGACACCAGAATCCTGCAGAGCGCTGACTCGACCGTTGATACTGTCGGTGCGAGCCGCACTGACCAGCACATCGTTTCGCGTGGGATCATTCAGATTGGGGCCCAGGACCTCAAAGTCCAGGCTGATTTCATCGATCGGGAAAGGTATAAGCTGCTCGGCCTCCAGCTGGATATGCCCCTCCAGCTCAAGCTCGGAGAGTTTATTGTCCACCTGGGTGATCTTGGTGATCACATTGGAACCCGTGACCGCTGTTGCCGCGAATTTAGATTTGCTGCTTAGGAGCTTCAGCAATTGCTTAATCGCCTGCGTCACCTTTTCGATGTCGTGAAGCTGGTAGTCCTGGATGCTACCCTTGGGCGTCGCCACTTCGGCGCAAGCCTCGATATGAAACTTGCCAGCCCGCCCAGACACCACCACCGCCTTGATGGTCTGGCTACCGAAATCGACGCCTATCATAGGGGTCAGATGACCCTGACTCATTAAGCCAAACATATCCGCTTCCGTGCCATTTGATACCGCTAAAAAATGTCCAAGCCTTAATGGCCTTGAACGCATGCTATACACAGGTTTAGCCAAACGCCATATAAGGATAGTCAGTAAACCTCTCGAATTTGACCTATGTAGCAAATATACTCAACGCCGATAACGACTGGACTAGCTGGATCTGTTAGTGATGATGAAGTGGCTTAAGCGTCTGTTTTGGTTGATGCTATTGATGTTTGCTCTGGGGGTCGCCGCAGTAGCGGCCTTTTATTTTCATCTGGAAAAGGATCTGCCAGATGTTTCATCGCTCAAGGAAGCCAACCTAGAAACCCCAATGCGGGTCTATAGCCGCGATGGCAAGCTGATAGCCGAGTTTGGTGAAATCCGGCGAATTCCTCTGCAATATGATGATATTCCAGAACAATTGCGCAATGCCTTCCTGGCGATAGAGGACTCTCGCTTCTACGAGCACCCGGGGATCGACCTCATCGGCATCACTCGGGCCTTCGTGGTCTGGATGACCACAGGGCAGATGAAACAGGGGGCGAGCACCATCACCCAGCAGGTGGCTCGGAACTTTTTCCTGAGCCGGGAAAAAACCCTGCTGCGCAAGGTCAAAGAGGTATTTTTGGCCTGGCGCATCGAACAAGAACTGAGCAAGAACGAAATTCTGGCCCTGTATCTGAATAAAATTCCTTTGGGTTATCGCAGCTACGGCATAGGCGCTGCCGCTCAGGTGTACTACGGTAAGGACGTCAAGGATCTGACCCTGGGTGAGATGGCCGTGCTGGCTGGCCTGCCCAAGGCGCCCTCCATGCTCAATCCCATCCGTTCACCTCAGCGCGCCCTGGCACGCCGCAACCTGGTGCTGCAACGCATGCTGCAATTGGGCATGATAGATCAGCAGCAACACGATGCTGCTGCCGCCGAACCCATCAAGACGCACTACCATGGCGCCGAAGTTCAACTGGACGCGCCCTATCTGGCGGAGATGGTCCGTAGCCAGATGGTGGAGCAGTTCGGTGATCAAGCCTACATTCAGGGCCTCAACATCTACACCACGGTCACAGCCGCACGACAAAAGGCCGCAAACGAGGCCTTATTTAAGGGGCTGATGGATTATGACCAACGCCATGGTTACCGGGGTCCGGAGAAGAGTCTGTGGGCCAAAGGCGCCAGCCCCTGGACAGCCGAGCAGATCTTTGCCCATCTCGACGAGGTTGCCTCGGTAGAACCCTTCGAACCCGGCGTGGTCACCAAGGTGACCGACCGCTCGGTGGATGTGCTGCTCAAGGGGGGGCTGGAAGCCCGCATCGACTGGGATGGCCTCGCCTGGGCGAAGCCCTTCATCTCGGACAGTCGGCAGGGTGCCGCACCGCGCAAGGCGGCCGATATTCTCAAGACCGGGGATCAGATCTGGGTCTGGCCGGAAACCGAGTCCAAACTACGGCTGGTGCAGATACCGGATGCCAATGCCGCCCTCGTTGCCCTGGATCCCATCGATGGCGCCGTCGAAGCCATCGCTGGGGGATTCAGTTTCCAGGTGAGTAAATTCAACCGGGCGTTGCAAGCCCGCCGCCAGGTGGGTTCCAACATCAAGCCATTCCTTTATTCCACCGCGCTGGATCATGGTTTTACGCTGGCCTCTATCATCAACGATGCCCCCATCAACCAATGGGATGCCGGCAGCGGCAAGGCCTGGCAACCAAAGAACTCTCCCCCTGTCTATGATGGCCCCATCAGCCTGCGGGAAGCCCTGGCCAAGTCGAAGAACGTGGTATCCGTTCGTCTGCTGCGCAGCATCGGCATAGACACCTTCCTCGAGCGCCTGCAGGCCCTGGGCTTTCCGGCCAGCAGCTTGCAGCGCAATGAGTCCATCTCCTTAGGCTCGGTGGAGTTTACCCCCATGGAGCTGGTCTCCGGCTATGCCGCGCTGGCCAATGGTGGTTTCAAAGTGGCGCCCTACTTTATCGACCGCATCGAGGATTCCCAGGGCAAGCTGCTGTTTGAAGCCGACCCCAAGACGGCCTGTCGTGGCTGTGGTCAACTGGCCCAAAGCGGCCTCGACAGCGCGACCGCCTATCTTGATGAGACGGCCAACTGGCAGGCCCAATGTGCCATCGATCCCACGCTGACGCCGGCGCCACAGATCCTGAGCGAGGCCACGTCGGCCCTGATCACCGAGGCCATGCATTCGGCCATCTACGGCGGCAGCGATCGTGGTCTGGGCGGCTGGTTGGGCACAGGTTGGCGTGCCGCCAAGGCCTTGCAGCGCCCCGATCTGGCGGGCAAGACGGGGACCACCAACGAGTCCAAGGACGCTTGGTTCTCCGGCTTTGCTCCCGAGGTGGTGGCCACGGCCTGGATCGGTTTTGACGATCACAGACGCAAGCTGGGACGCACGGCGCGCGGGGGCGAATTTGGTGCCAGCGCGGCGCAACCCATCTGGATTGACTTCATGAAACAGGCGCTTCAGGGAGTGCCGGTGCAACTGCCCCCCAAACCCGAAGAGGTGATCACGGTGCGCATCGACAAGGCCACCGGCTACCTCAGCCAACGCGGCGATGCCAGCAGTCGGGATGAGTTCTTCCAGAAGGGCACGGAGCCCAAGCAGCTGGCACCGCAAGAGGGCGTCCTCTTCGGCCATGGCGGTGATGAGAACAGTGATGTCGCCACCCCGGAAGATATCTTCTGACGTCAAGAGGCCCGACCCTAGGTCGGGCTTCTTCTTTCTCACCGCGTAGTTATCCTGCGATGCGGCCGCCAGAACGGCACCGAATCCATGTTTCGCTCGAGCCAGAATAAAACCGATAAGTTCAGCTATCTATGGGCTCAGATACACCAAGGATCCACGTTTCAATTCACTTCGCCCGGCGACAGCCAGGTGACCCTTGCCGAGTCCACCGTGGCTTACGTCAACTTCACCCCCAGTTATGTCATGGCCGATGGCACAGAAAACCCCATGCCGGCAGACAGTACCTTCGATATCTCAACCACCAACGGTGGCGAACTGACCCCCACGGGAGCCAGCTACGAGAGCCCTTACCCGTCGACCACCCGACCTGTCCGCTATGGCCTGTATATTGGCCAGGAGGCCACCGCCAACAAAAAAACCAGTGGCAACTTGAGCATCACCATCACCAGCCCGCGGGGTGAAGCCCTGACCACCCTGTTTACCGTGCTGGACAACGGTTAGTCGCCATAGGAATTGCCGCGACACAATGAAGAAGGCCATGCATTGCATGGCCTTCTTGTTTTCTATCAGGGCCTCAGGGTCATCCGGCTCATTGATGCCAGGTACGGGCATCACCCTAAGGCGGCAACACTAACCCGCCACCGGCAGGCTGGCCTGATACCGCCCCGGCTTGTGATTCATGGCCAGCACCAGGTTCAGCAGTACCGCGGCGATGACCGACAGGCCCAAGGCCCACCAGGAGACCAGCAGGGCCGAGCCCAGCACGATACTGCAATCAAACACCATCTGTACCTTGCCGGCCCGCAGGCCGAAACGCTCCTGCAGCCAGAGCGCCAGTATGTTGAAGCCCCCCAGGCTGGCCTGGTGACGAAACAGGATGAGCAGCCCCACCCCAATCAGACAACCGCCGGTCAGCGCGCAGTACAGGGGCGCCGCCACACTGACCTGCAGCCACTGGTGCAGGGCATTGCTGATGAGCGACACCAGACCGATGGCCAAGAAGGTGCGTAAGGCAAAGCGCCAGCCCAGGCGCCAGAACGCCAGGGCGTAGAACGGCAGGTTCAGCACGAAGAAGATGAGGCCAAACGAGAAAGGCAGCAGATGGGTCAGCACCAGGGCCAAGCCGACCGTGCCGCCGCTGACTAAACCAGCCTGATTGAGAAAAAATACCCCCAGGGCCGCCAGGCTGGCCCCGGTGAGCAACGCCAGACCATCTTCCAGCAGCGAATGACGAGCTTCCATGACAACGACTCCAAACAGTGGATCCGGCGGCGATGCTAGCCACTTCTGTGTCAGACACCAAGCCAAGCGGACGCCCGCTCGGCATCGGCGGCGTAAAGCTGACACACCAGCCCCACCAAAAATGGTGCAACCCGGCGGGCGGCATCCCATCACCGTCACGCGGGCGCCATTCCCCGCCGCCGGCGGATGGTTTAGAATCACGACCAATCATTGACCAGATAACGGACTCTTATGGCTCAGTTTATCTACACCATGAACCGGGTCGGCAAGGTGGTGCCGCCCAAGCGTCATATTCTCAAGAACATCTCCCTCTCCTTCTTCCCCGGCGCCAAGATCGGTGTCCTGGGTCTGAACGGTGCCGGTAAGTCCACCCTGCTGCGCATCATGGCCGGCATCGATACCGACATCGAAGGGGAAGCCCGCCCGCAACCGGGGATCAAGATCGGCTACCTGCCCCAGGAACCCAAGCTGGATCCGGAGCAGACGGTGCGGGGCGCCGTGGAAGAGGCCATGAGCGTGGTGGTGCAGGCCATGGCCCGTCTGGACGCCGTCTATGCCGCCTATGCCGATCCGGAGGCCGACTTCGACAAGCTGGCCAAAGAGCAGGGTGAGCTGGAAGCCATCATCCAGGCCCACGACGGCCACAACCTGGAAAACCAGCTGGAGCGCGCCGCCGACGCCCTGCGCCTGCCGCCCTGGGATGCCCAGATCAAACACCTCTCCGGCGGGGAACGCCGCCGGGTCGCCCTGTGCCGTCTGCTGCTGGAAAAACCGGACATGCTGCTGCTGGACGAACCCACCAACCACCTGGATGCCGAATCCGTGGCCTGGCTGGAGCGCTTCCTGCACGACTATGAAGGCACCGTCGTGGCCATCACCCACGACCGTTACTTCCTCGACAACGTGGCCGGCTGGATCCTGGAGCTGGACCGCGGCGAGGGGATCCCCTGGGAGGGCAACTACTCCTCCTGGCTGGAGCAAAAAGATGCCCGTCTGGCCCAGGAAGCCAGCTCGGAGGCCGCCCGGCGCAAGTCCATCGAGAAGGAACTGGAGTGGGTCCGGCAAAATCCCAAGGGACGCCAGGCCAAGTCCAAGGCGCGGATGGCCCGCTTCGAGGAGCTCAACAGTGCCGATTACCAGAAGCGCAACGAGACCAACGAACTCTTCATTCCGCCGGGACCCCGTCTTGGTGACAAGGTGGTGGACGTGGCCAACCTGCGCAAGTCCTACGGCGATCGGGTGCTGATCGACGATCTCTCCTTCGCCATTCCCAAGGGGGCCATCGTCGGCATCATTGGTCCCAACGGCGCGGGCAAGTCCACCCTGTTCCGCCTGCTCTCCGGCCAGGAACAAGCGGACGCCGGCCACATCACCCTGGGTGACACGGTACAGCTGGCCTCCGTGGATCAGTTCCGCGACAAGATGGACGACAAGAAGACGGTGTTCGAAGAGGTGGCCAGCGGCCAGGATATCCTCAAGATCGGCAACTTCGAGATCCCCAGCCGCGCCTACATAGGCCGCTTCAACTTCAAGGGGTCGGACCAACAGAAGCGGGTCGGTGAGCTGTCCGGTGGTGAGCGCGGTCGTCTGCACCTGGCCAAGCTGCTGCAAACCGGCGGCAACCTGCTGCTGCTGGACGAACCCACCAACGATCTGGACGTGGAAACCCTGCGCGCCCTGGAAAACGCCCTGCTGGAATTCCCCGGCTGCGCCATGGTGATCTCCCACGACCGCTGGTTCCTCGACCGTATCGCCACTCATATCCTGGACTACCAGGACGAGGGCAAGATCGAATTCTTCGAAGGCAACTTCACCGAATACGAAGAGTGGAAGAAGAAGACCTACGGCGCCGACGCCATCCAGCCCAAGCGGGCCAAGTACAAGCGCATCGCCAAGTAAACATAACGGGACCTCAGGGTCCCGTTTTTCTTTCAACCAACTGGCAAAGCACAACTTTCCTCCCCAACAACCCGCCCGCACTCTCTCCCGTAGCCGCAATTCCCAGCCTGTCAACCCCTGCCATTTTTTCAGTCTCAATGCAATAACACAGGGCGCATTTTTTGGAATTACCGCCAAAGGCTGTCCACACTATCAGCACCACATGGAGTCTATTAGGGACGATAACGCATGAATGCCACCCCAGGATCGCTCCTGTTCCGCCTTCACAGACCCTCTATCCTCCTGGCCAGCCTGCTGACCGCTTGCGGAGGGGGGGATGGCACCTCCATCGACGATCTCGTCTCGGACAATGCCGGTTCGGATAGCGTCACCACCAGCGGCTACCAGCTCAGCCTCACCCTCAGCACCTGTGAGGATCTGGCAGATGTCACCACCTGTACCGAGAGCAGCCACCTGCCGGTGGATCAAACCAGCCTGGTGATCGCCACCCTCACCGATGCGCAAGGGAAGGCCGTCGTCGATGCCATCATCAGTGCCAGCACCACGGAAGGCACCATTCAACCCACCAGCTCACGGCTGACCGACAGCGCAGGCCAGGTGCGTTTCCTGCTCAGCGCCTCCCCGACCCAGGCACAGCAAACCGGCACCTTCACCGTCAGCTCGACCCTGGATGGCGACACCATGACCGCCAGTAAAAATTATGAGTTTGGCATCAGCAATCTGCAGCTGAGCCTGAGTACGGATCAGACTGTGTTGGCGCCGGGCAGTGTCGCCGTGTTGACCGCCAGCGTCAGCCTGGACGATGAGGCCTATGCCAACCCGGTACAGATCAACTTCAGCTCCAGTTGTGCCAGCAACGGGCGGGCCACCCTGGATAGCCAGGTCACCACCCAGCAGGGGCTGGCCATCGCCACCTACAAGGGGCTAACGGATACCTATGCCTGTGGTGGCGAAGACACCATCATCGCCAGCCTGGCGGGCACCACGGCCCTGGCCCAGGTCACCATCACCAACCAGACGGCGGCGGTGCGCGCCATCACAGCCGCGACGCCCCAGCCCGAGCTGATCTACCTGCGGGGTACCGGCAAGGACGAGGCGGCCACCATCACCTTTACCTTGAAGGACGCTCAGAACAAGCCGGTCAGCGGGCAACAGCTGGACTTCAGCTTCGGCAGTCTGGCCGACAGCAACGCCAACTATCAGGACTATGTGCTGACCCCCAGTCAGGCCACCACGGATCTCAACGGCCAGGCCAGCGTCACCGTCAATGCCGGCAGCATCCCGGTGCCGCTGCGGGTCATCGCCACCCTGCATGAAGACAGCGACATCCGGGCCGCCTCCAGCCAGATCGGCGTGGGCATCGGCTACCCAGATGACAACAGCGTCTCCTTCGCCGCCGATCGCTACAACCTGGATGGTGCCTGCTACGACGGCCGTGAGGCTCAGATCAGCATCCGGTTGGCGGATCGCTTCAACAATCCGGTGCCAGATGGCACCAATGTCTACCTCACCACCGAAGGGGGCAGCGTCAAAGGCGTGCTGGATGACTGGTCCACCCTGCCGGATGACACCCCGGGCACCTGCTACGCCCAGGATGGCCTGTGCCGCGCCGTGCTGGTCACCCAGGATCCCAGGCCCAAGGATGGCCGCGTGACCATCACCGCCTATGTGGAAGGGGAGGAGAGCTTCTGGGATTACAATGGCAATGGCCTGTTCGACAAGGACGATCTGGTCGCCGTAGGCGTGCCAAACGACACCTACTCCTGGGAGGTGCCCCATTACCTGCGGCCCTACCTGGATGTGGACGAAGTCTTTATGAACTACAACCTCGACGATGATGAGGCTGCAAATGCCGATGAAGACGGCTACCGGGTCAATGTGGATGGCTTTATGGATCTCAACGCCAACGGGGTGCGGGATGCGGTGGGGGATGAGCAATACACTGGGCTGCTCTGTACCCAGGACACCATAGACCGCGGCTTCTGCCGCCGCGATCTGGTCAGCCTGTATCGCAATGCGGAGTTTGTCTTTAGCGGGCTAACCGATTGCACCGCCGGCCATGGTGATATGGCGCTGCAGATGTACGACAGCCAAAGCCAGACCTGGCGCTCAGACATCACAACTGACCCGGGCAATGGGCCCATCTATATCCGTATCCTGCCGGTGTTCGTACCACAAGACGGGAGTGCCAACCCCATCCCGGACAGCCTGGGCGACAGCGACAACTTCGGGGACCTCACCAGCGCCTTTATTCAAACAGACGTCGCGCTAGAGGGACTGAATCCGATACCCGCCGGCAGCAAGATCAGCATCTCGACCGATAACAGCACGTCGGTGTATGCCGCCACCCTATCCTTTGGCAACTGTCAGCAAGATTATGCCTCCGCCTATCCCTCCACCACCCGCCCCATGTTTATGTGTTTCATGCTACCCAGTGCGGATGATATTGAAATACGGGTCACCACACCCAGCGCGCCCCATGGGCAGGAAGACAGCATCGCTCGCTCAATCAAGATGCTGGACAACGGCTAAGACGCCCAAACCACAACGGGACCTCAGGGTCCCGTTTGTCTTTGCTTTGCGTCCTTTTTATATGGGCAACCAGCCAAGGGCGTCCTGTGGTGCACCCAGCATAAAAAAGCAAAGCCGACCCACTGGTCGGCTTTGCTTTCGTTGGCTTGGGGGGTAACCCTGCCTGACTTGGCCTGCTGTCTCAGGGTAAGAGACCAGGTTGCGGTGGGGCGAACTGCCGGGTTGGCAGGGTGCCTGTCAGTTGCCGGGTTGGGCGGCTGACCTGTGCCACAGAACGTGCATAAAGAGTAACGCACCTCTGCGGGTGAGTGGTTGCAAAGTTACCGCCATTTCGGCATCATCGCGCAATGAATCACCCATAATTTTCTTTTTATGGCAATAATTCACCCAGGAGAAGACGTTTGCTGAAATTGGATCGCACCGATCGCCGCATTCTGACCCTGCTGCAGGAGCATGGCGAGCTGAGCAACCTGGAGTTGGCGGAACGCGTCGGCCTCTCCCCCTCCCCCTGCTCCCGCCGGGTCAAGGCGCTGGAAGAGGCCGGCCTCATCCGCGGGCGGGTCACCCTGCTCAATCCCGATGCCCTGAATCTCAAGCTCACCGCCTATATCCACGTGACGGTGGACAAGCATACCCCGGAGCGACTGGCCGCCTTCAGCGAGACCATACGTCAGATCCCCGAGGTGCTCGAATGCGCCCTGATCACCGGCAACGATGCCGATTACCAGCTCACCGTCATGGTACCGGACATGGACCGCTACCAGGCCTTCCTGCTGGGCAAGCTGACCCGCATTCCCGGTGTGCGGGGGGTGCGCTCCAGCTTCGTGCTGCAGCAGATCAAACAGCAGACCGCCCTGCCGCTGGATCACCTGGAGGGGGCATGAGTCAGGACGACGGACGCTTTGCCCATCCCCAGGTGGGGATCGGCGTCATCCTGGTGAACCCCCAGGGGCTGGTGTTGCTGGGCCGGCGCAAGAACAGCCACGCCCCCTACTGGTCCATCCCCGGCGGCCACCTGGAGCTGGGTGAAACCTTCGAGACCTGCGCCAGCCGCGAGGTGGCCGAGGAGACCGGCATCCAGATAACCTCCCCCCGGGTGATCTCAGTGAGCAACAACCTGGCCACCTATGCCGAGTCCGGTCGCCATTACATCTCGGTGATCCTGCTGGCCGAGGGCATAGACCAGGCGCCACGACTGATGGAACCGGACAAGTGCGAAGGCTGGCTCTGGTGCGATCCCAAGTCCCCCCCGCAACCCCATTTTGATGCCAGCGCCCAGGCGCTGGCCTGCTGGCAGCAGGGGCGACCCTACCTGCCGCCCGTTTGACGGAGACCCCATGACTTCCACGCAGGACATCCGCTCCCTGACCCAATGGCAGGACGAGCTGGAACGCTATCTGGAACAACACCACCAGGCCGATGACGGCGCCCACGACATAGCCCACTTTCGCCGGGTCTGGCGTACCGCCCGGGCCCTCAACGCCGCCGAGGGGCACCAGGCCGACGAACGGGTGCTGCTGGCCGCCGCCTACCTGCACGACATCATCAGCCTGCCCAAGAACCACCCGGAGCGGCATTTGAGCTCCCGCCTGGCCGCCCGGGAGGCCGAGCGCATCCTGGCCGAGCTGGGCTTTCCCGCCGGCCTGCTGCCGGCGGTCAGTCACGCCATCGAGGCCCACAGCTTCTCCGCCAACCTGCCGGCCCAGAGCCTGGAGGCCAAGCTCATTCAGGACGCCGATCGCATGGAGGCCCTGGGGGCCATCGGCCTGGCCCGAGTCTTCTACACCTCGGGGCGCCTGGGCCGGGATCTGTTCGATCCTTATGATCCCTTGGCCGAGCGCCGGCCGCTGGATGACCTGCAGTACGCCCTGGATCACTTCTTCGTCAAACTCTACAAGGTGGCGGACAGCATGCAGACCGAGGCCGGCCGCCAACTGGCCCGCCAACGCCGTCGCTATCTGGAAGAGTATGTAGAACAGCTGCTTGGCGAACTCTGAGCCGAGCAGGCGGAGAAAAGCTCAGCCTGGCGACGTAAAAAATCGATTGCTCCGCCAGGCTGAGCGTTGCCAAGCCCGTTTGACGCCATTTCTTGCCAAACGTTTATCACCCGATGGCAACTGGCTCGGTCGGCATAAAAACATGGCCTAATGTCACAAAAATCGGCTAAAATATGCGCCCTCAATCTTGAGGGGGCATTAGCGGGCATTTTGGCAAAGTTGCCTAGGCATCCGGTCATTCCGGGCCACTTGGGCATCCCGAGTCGACTTTGCGAAATACCCATGAACCTGCCTTTGAAAGGAACACCAGAGATGGAAAACACTCGACCGATCCGCCGCGCCCTGCTGAGCGTCTCAGACAAGACCGGCATTGTGGAGTTTGCCCGCGCCCTGCAAGCCCGTGGCGTTGAACTGCTCTCCACCGGCGGAACCGCTCGCCTGCTGGCCGATGCTGGCCTGCCGGTAACCGAAGTCTCCGATTACACCGGCTTTCCCGAGATGATGGATGGCCGCGTCAAGACCCTGCACCCCAAGGTTCATGGCGGCATCCTGGGCCGTCGTGGCACCGATGACGGCATCATGAGCCAGCATGGCATCAGCCCCATCGATCTGGTGGCCGTCAACCTGTACCCCTTTGCCGCCACCGTGGCCAAGCCGGATTGCGCCCTTGAGGACGCCATCGAGAACATCGACATCGGCGGCCCCACCATGGTGCGCTCTGCGGCCAAGAACCACAAAGACGTCACCATAGTGGTCAACGCCCGGGATTATGATCGGGTGATCGCCGAGATGGACGCCAACGCCAACTCCCTGACCTACGCCACCCGCTTCGATCTGGCCATCGCCGCCTTCGAGCACACCGCCGCCTACGACGGCATGATCGCCAATTACTTCGGCACCAAGGTGCCCAGCTACGGCGTGCAGGACGAGACCAGCGAAGGCTCCAAGTTCCCCCGCACCATCAACTTCCAATTCATCAAGAAGCAGGACATGCGCTACGGCGAGAACAGCCACCAGGGCGCCGCCTTCTACGTGGAAGCCGATGTGCAGGAGGCCTCCGTCGCCACCGCTACCCAGCTGCAGGGCAAGGCCCTCTCCTACAACAACATCGCCGACACCGATGCGGCGCTGGAGTGCGTCAAGGAGTTCATCGAGCCGGCCTGCGTCATCGTCAAGCACGCCAATCCCTGCGGTGTGGCCCTGGGTGACGACATACTGCAAGCCTACGATCGCGCCTACGCCACCGACCCCACCTCCGCGTTTGGCGGCATCATCGCCTTCAACCGCGAGCTGGATGGCGCCACCGCCGAGGCCATCGTCAGCCGCCAGTTCGTCGAGGTGATCATAGCCCCTGCCGTGTCCGATGAGGCCAAGGCCGCCGTGGCCAAGAAAGCCAATGTGCGTCTGCTGGAGTGCGGCTTCTGGACCAACAAGAGCCAGGGCGTGGACATGAAGCGGGTCAACGGCGGCCTGCTGGTGCAGGATCGCGACCAGGGCATGGTCGGCCTGCATGATCTGAAGGTGGTGAGCAAGCGCCAGCCCACCGAGAAGGAGCTCGAAGAGCTGCTGTTCTGCTGGAAGGTGGGCAAGTTCGTCAAGTCCAACGCCATCGTCTACACCAAGAACGCCCAGACCATCGGCATCGGTGCCGGTCAGATGAGCCGGGTGTATTCGGCCAAGATCGCCGGCATCAAGGCCGCCGATGAGGGGCTGGAAGTACAGGGCTCCTGCATGGCCTCCGATGCCTTCTTCCCGTTCCGTGACGGCATCGATGCCGCCGCCGAAGCCGGCATCCGCTGTGTCATCCAGCCCGGCGGCTCCATGCGCGATCAGGAAGTGATCGACGCGGCCGACGAGCACGACATGGTGATGGTGTTCACCGGCATGCGCCACTTCCGCCACTAAGGCACCCGGGGCTGTCATCTGGCAGCCCCACGTTTTTGCAGCCCAAGCATTTACAGCCGAAGCCCAGGGCTTCGACAAGAGGACACAGCATGAAAGTACTGGTGATCGGTAACGGCGGCCGCGAGCACGCCCTGGCCTGGAAGGCCGCGCAATCCCCCCTGGTGAGCCAGGTGTTCGTCGCCCCGGGCAACCCCGGCAGCGCCAGCGAAGCCAAGGTGCAGAACGTGGCCATCGCTGCCACCGACCTGCCGGCCCTGGTGGCCTTCGCCCAGGCCGAGCAGATTGGTCTGACCATTGTCGGCCCGGAAGCCCCCCTGGTTATCGGGGTGGTGGACGCCTTCCGCGCCGCCGGTCTCACCATTTTCGGACCGACCCAGGCCGCCGCCCAGCTGGAAGGCTCCAAGGCCTTCACCAAGGACTTCCTGGCCCGCCACGCCATCCCCACCGCCGAGTACCAGAACTTCACCGAGGTGGAGCCGGCCCTGGCCTATCTGCGTGAGAAGGGTGCCCCCATCGTCGTCAAGGCCGACGGTCTGGCCGCCGGCAAGGGCGTCATCGTCGCCATGACCCTGGCGGAAGCCGAAGACGCGGTGCGGGACATGCTCTCCGGCAACGCCTTCGGCGACGCCGGCAGCCGGGTGGTGATCGAGGAGTTCCTCGATGGTGAGGAAGCCTCCTTCATCGTCATGGTGGACGGCGAACACGTGCTGCCCATGGCCACCAGCCAAGATCACAAGCGGGTCGGCGATGGCGACACCGGCCCCAACACCGGCGGCATGGGCGCCTACTCCCCCGCCCCCGTGGTCACCGACGAGATCCACGCCCGCATCATGGAGCGGGTGATCTATCCGACCGTGCGCGGCATGGCCGCCGAAGGCAATGTCTACACCGGCTTCCTCTATGCGGGCCTGATGATCGATGCCGCCGGCAACCCCAAGGTCATCGAGTTCAACTGCCGCTTCGGCGATCCGGAAACCCAGCCCATCATGCTGCGCATGCGCTCCGATCTGGTGGCGCTGTGCCTGGCGGCCTGCGCCGGTGAGCTGGATAAGCAGGAGGCTGTGTATGACAGCCGCGCCGCCGTCGGCGTGGTGCTGGCCGCCGCCAACTACCCCGGCGAGCCGCAAAAGGGCGATGTGATCCGCGGCCTCGACGCCGGCAACAATGTCGACGTCAAGCTGTTCCAGGCCGGCACCGCCCAGCGGGGTGACGAGGTGGTGACCGCCGGCGGCCGGGTGCTGTGCGCCACCGCCCTGGGCCATACGGTGTTGGAAGCCCAGCAGAAGGCCTACGAACTGGCCAAGCAGGTCAGCTGGGATGGCGCCTTCTACCGCAGCGATATCGGCTACCGCGCCATCGCCCGGGAACAGGGTAAATAAGCCCCAGATGAAGCAGCACAGGCAGCCTGCGGGCTGCCTGTTTTATTTGGTGACCCGACAGACTTTGACGGTTCGACCATTTTGCGCTTCAATGCGCGCCATGAAAGCAGGCTTAACCTGCTTGCCGCAGCCCGGTGGCCTACCGGGCCTACCAAGAAGATCCGCCCATGAGCCAAGTTCAACCCAACAACCCCCTGCATGGCATCACCCTTGAGGTCATGCTCACCGCCCTGCTGGCCCGCTATGGCTGGAGTGGTCTGGCCGAGCGCATCCCCCTCAACTGCTTCAGCCACGATCCCAGCGTCAAGTCCAGCCTGACCTTCCTGCGCAAGACCGGCTGGGCCAAGCAGAAGGTGGAGCGGCTCTACCTGGCCAGCGAACGGCTCCAGGCGGAAGAAGAGGGTAATGAGGTCAGCGCGGCGCCCAAGATGAGCGGCACCCTGGCCAAACCGGCCGGCCTGCGCAGCCGACCCAAGGCCAGCCCACGGGACGACCAGCGGCCCCGCAAGCCCCGCGCCGAGGGTGACCGTCCGGCCCGTCGCTTCGATAGAGATGGTGAACGCCCCGCTCGTCGCTTCGAGCAGGATGGCGAGCGCCGTGGTCCGCGGCCGCAAGGCGAGCGGCCAGCCCGTCGCTTCGAGCAGGACGGTGAACGCCGTGGTCCGCGGCCCCAAGGCGAGCAATCTGCTCGCCGATTTGAACAAGGGCGCGAACGCCCGGCCCCTCGCTTCGAGCAAGATGGTGAGCGTCGTGGTCCGCGTCCGCAGGGCGAGCGCCCGGCCCGTCGCTTCGAGCAGGACGGTGAACGCCGTGGTCCCCGTCCGCAGGGTGAGCGCCCGGCCCGTCGCTTCGAGCAGGACGGTGAACGCCGTGGTCCGCGGCCGCAGGGTGATCGCCCGGCCCGTCGCTTCGAGCAGGATGGTGAGCGCCCGGCCCGCCGCTTCGAACAGGATGGTGAACGCCGCGGTCCGCGGCCGCAGGGCGAACGCCCGGCCCGCCGCTTTGAGCAGGATGGTGAGCGCCGCAGCCCGCGGCCCCAAGGCGAGCGCCCGGCCCGTCGCTTCGAGCAGGATGGCGAGCGCCGCCAGCCCAAGCCCCATCGCAAGGGTAACGGCGCACCCCGCGCCGAGGGTGCTCAAGCGGCCGGTGGCACCTCCCCCTGGGGCCGCGGCAAAGCCGCGGGCAAGGCAGAGGAGTAACGCATGGCCATCACCATCACTTACAGCTACCTGGGGCAGGCGCGCAGCCTGCCCTATGCCAACGACAAGTACCACGATATCTACGAAGCCCTGGCCAAGGCCGAAGGGGTGGACCTGTCCGCCTTCTTGGCCATGGAGCACCAGCTCCGCGCCCTGACTCGGGACAAGCAGGCCCTCAAGGATTACCGGGAGAAGGAGTTCGCCCGCCTGGGGTTTGCCGACATCCAGGTGACCCGGGAATCCTAACGGCGCTCCGCCAGCGCCAGATCGCCGGTGGCATAAGCGCAGCAGGGTAGCACCTCACCCTTGGACTCCAGATGTTTGGCCAGCTCGGTGGCAGGCTGGTGAGTCACGCTGCCGGAGAGCAAGGGACGCCGGCAGTGACCACAGAAACCGCTGCGACAACTGTAGGGCCAATCCAGCCCGGCATCCTCCAACTGATCCAGCAAGGTGGCATCGCCCCGCACAGTCAGCTGAGTCTCACCCACCGTCACCCGGTGCCGATCACCGGCCGGTGGGGCATCGGCCACCACCATGCGCGGCTTGGGGGCATAAACGGGGGCAGCCTGAGTCTCCAACACCTCCACCGCATCCCCCAGCTGGATCCAGCCTTCGTTGAGCGGCTGCAGGTTCTGGCCGAAATAGATCTCGCCATCCTCCCCCATGCGATAGGTGGCCAGGGTCGCAAGCGGCTCCTTGAGAGGATGATACTCACCGCGCTGGGCATCCAGAGTGGTCATGACACAGCGGCTGCAGGGCTTGGCCACGAGAAACTCCACCTCCCCCACCCGGATGCGGCGCCAACCATCCTCGGCAAAGGGCGTGCCGCCGCGAAACACTAAATTAGGGCGAAACTGACTCATCCGCTGCGGTTCGGCCATGCGACCGTTGAGGTCACTCAGTGCCGCCTCGCCGATGAGCAGCAGGGGATACCCGTCGGCAAAGCTTACCCGCTGGCCCAGTTTGGCCCGGTAACGCTCCGACTGCAGCCCCAGCCACAATAGCCGCACCGGCTCTCCCAGCAGGCGACTGAACCAGTCGTCGTAATCCGGATGGGTGGTCCAGGCCACGAAGCTGTCCTGCCAGACCTGGGTCTGAAATCCCTGACCGACGAAGCGTTCGGTGAGGATGCCGATGGCCGGCAGGCCGGGGGCCTGCAGCCGCAACCCCACCGGCAGCAGTTCCACACTCACCTGCTGCAGCTGGGGATGGGTACGGGCGGTGACGAAGCTGCCATCGGGTTTGACCACCATGAAACGGCGATCCCCCTGCAACCCCTCCTCCCCCACCCAGACCCGGCGTTGCGCCACGGCCAGGCAGGACTTGATGGGGTACAGGGTCAGGCCGCTGACGACGGCGTGGGACGAGGTCATGGCAGGCTCCTGCTCAGGCGGTCTGCGGATGGAGGATGAAGCGCTCCAGCACATGGGCCACCCCGTCCTCGGCATGGGAGTGGGTGACGAAATCCGCCATGGCCTTTAGCTCGTCCACCGCATTGCCCATGGCCACCCCCAGACCGGCAAACTCCAGCATGTGGGCATCGTTGCCGCCGTCGCCGACGCAGATCACCTGCTCGGCACCCAGCCCCAGATGGCGGGCCAGCAGCGCCACCCCCTCGCCCTTGTTGCAGCTGGGGTGCAGAAACTCGAGGAAGTAGGGGGTGCTCTGCACCACGGTGAAACGCTCGTAGACCCACTGCGGCAGGGCGGCGATGGCCGCCGCCAGCAGCGCAGGCTCATCCACCATCATCACCTTGATGACGGTGTCGTCCTCGTCCAGGCCGGAAAAGTCCATCTCCAGCAGATCGATGCCGTTATGATGCTGCTCCAGGCGGGTGTAATGGCTGGACTCGGGCGTCACCAGCCCCAGGCGTTCGGTGAAGGCATGGCAATGCACCCCCAGCTCGCTGGCGAGGGCCTGCAGATCCCGGGCATCCTGGGCGCTGAGCCCCTGGGCGTGCAGCACGGCACCGTTGCCCACCTGCTGGATGAGGGCGCCGTTGAAGCTCAGCACATAGTCCTGCAGGCCGGTCATCTGCAGCTCGTCCAGGGCCCAGCGCATGCCGGCCAGGGGGCGCCCGGAAGCCAGCACCACGGTCACGCCAAGGTCACGGGCCGCGGCGATGGCCGCGCGATTAGCGGCGGAAATCTCGCCGGCCGGGTCCAGCAAGGTGCCGTCCATATCCAGTGCAACCAGTTTGTACATCGTCTCTCCTCGGGGCCAGGCCCCACTGCAGGTAGCGAATAATCCGCCCATCTTGACCTATTTGAGGTAAGAGCGCAGCACCTTGATCAGCTCATCCCCCGCCTGAGGTTCTTCCCCACCTGCAAGCGGTTGCATATGTTCCCGGATATGGCCCTCGATCACCTGGCCCATCAGGCCATTTACGGCCCCCCGCACGGCGCTGATCTGTTGCAGGATGGGATAACAACCCGCCTCCTCCTCCAGGGCCCGCTCCAGGGCATCAATCTGCCCCCGCAGCCGGCGTACCCGGTTGAGCAGGGCCTTTTTTTCTTTCAGGGTATGGCTCATCGCTTGCTCTCTTATACTGGGGGGGAGTATGTTGACGACAGACGATAAGATAACTGCCGGAGCCTCATCATGTCATCCCCCCAACTGCGTTGTAATCAGGCGGCCGCCTTCCACCGCGCCAACCAGGGCGCCGAGCGCAAGGTCGCCTGGGTGGTGGTGCTCACCCTGGTGACCATGATGGTCGAAATCCTGGCCGGTTGGCAATTCCACTCCATGGCCCTGCTGGCCGATGGCTGGCACATGAGCACCCATGCCCTGGCCATGGGCATCGCCCTGCTGGCCTATCGGCTGGCACGGCGCTTTTCCGGCGATTCCCGCTTTGCCTTCGGCACCTGGAAGATAGAGATCCTGGGGGCCTACACCAGCGCCCTGCTGCTGGCGGTGGTGGCCCTGTCCATGTTCTGGGAGTCCTTCTGGCGGCTGCTGGATCCCGGCCAGATCAACTACCGCGACTCCATGCTGGTGGCGGTGCTGGGGCTGGGGGTCAACCTGCTGAGCGCCTGGTTGCTGGGGGATGATCACCACCATGGTCCAGGGCACCATCACCATGGCCATGCTCACGACCATGACCACGACCACGACCACGACCACGACCACGACCACGAGCACGAGCACGAGCACGAGCACGAGCACGAGCACGAGCACGACCACGAGCATGAGGCCCATGCCCATGGAGGTAAAGGGGAACAGGTACGTGATCTAAACAAGCACGCCGCCTATATCCACGTGCTGACCGATGCCGCCACCTCGGTGCTGGCCATACTGGCGCTGGCGGGGGGCATGCTGTGGGGCGCCGCCTGGCTGGATCCCCTGATGGGCTTCGTCGGCGGCGCCCTGATCCTGGTGTGGGCCTGGCGTCTGCTCAAAGAAACCGGGCAGATCCTCATCGATCTGCAGGGCGGCCAGCTCAGCCATCAGATCCAGCATGCGGCCGAGGATCTGGCTCTCGAGCTGTCCGAGTTACATGTCTGGCGGATCGGTGAGGGGCGTTACGCCGCCATCATAGGGCTGGCCCAGGACGATGCGGCGGCCATCGGTCGCCTGCGCCAGGCCCTGGTACGGCTGCCGAGCCTGGCACACCTGACCATAGAGCATCCAGCCCGTTGACTCAGGCCAGCAGGGCTGCCACCCGCGGCAGCCCCAGCAGCTCGGCAAAATCCGTGATGATGTGGGTCGCCGCCACTGCGTGGCCCTGCTTGTGCAGATCGAACCAGCAGGTCTCCATGCCCGCCGCCGCGGCACCGGCCACGTCGGTCAGCGGGTTGTCCCCCACCATCAGCACGTCCCCCACCGGGCAGTTCGCCATCTGCTCGCCGGCGATGGCGAAGATCCGCGGATCCGGCTTGTTGACCCCCAGCTCCTCCGACACCAGCAGAAAATCAAAACAGCCGGTCAGGCCGCTCTTGGCCAGCCGTGCCCGCTGAATGTCGCCAAAGCCATTGGTGACTATGCCCAGCCCCACCTTGCCCTGCAGCTGCGCCAGGGTGCTGACCACGCCGTCCAGCGGCGCGCTGTAATCCAGGATAGCGGCAAAGAAACGCTGGTTTAGTTCCCAGGGAGTAACGCCGGCCAGGGGCGCCAGCTGGCTGAAACGCTCGAACTGCAGGGTCTTGGAGTCGATCTGCCCGGCGTTGAACTGCTGCCAGAGTCCCTGGTTGAGCTGCTGGTAATCCGCCAACAGCTCGGGAGTCAGCTGCACCTCGTAGTGCGCCAGGGTGGTCTCCAGCGCCCGGGGAGCAGGGAAATCAAACAGGGTGTCGTCCAGATCAAACAGGATCCAACGGTAAGCCATGGGCATCTCCTTACAGCAAAGAGGCGCAGCATAGCATGGGCAGGGGCCGCCTTTGGCCACACAAAAAAAGCGGGCAACAAAAAGCCCGCCGGATGGCGGGCTTCACTGGCCAAGCAGACGTCTTAGTTGACGGCGTCCTTCAGTGCCTTGCCGGCAACGAAGGAAGGCACATTGCTGGCGGCAATGGTGATTTCCTGACCGGTTTGCGGGTTGCGACCGGTGCGCGCGGCGCGATGGCTGACCTTGAAGGTGCCAAAGCCAACCAGCTGCACCTGCTCCCCTTCCTTGAGGGTGGCAGTGATGCTATCGAGCATTACTTCCAGTGCGGCCTTGGCTTGGGCCTTGCTCATATCAGCCTTGGCGGCAATGGCGTCAACCAGCTCGGTTTTGTTCATAGCGAGAGTCCTTATTCTTATGCGGGCATGTGAAAAACGGGTTCAATCTATTCAAAATCGCCAGGGCTGGCAAAGGCTTTCTCCGCCAAGCGCGCCCAAGCGATGGGCTTTTCATCAAGATCTGCCGTCAATATCACACTTATCTCCCCGCCAGGGCGCATGCCGCCTGGCTTGGCCGTCGGAGCCAGGCAGAAAACGCTACCATTAACAGGTCTATTCGGTGAGCGTCACTCGACACGGGAGGTGGCCTCATGGGCTGGTTGTTGGGCTACCTGGGACTGGCGTTGGGGGTCTCCTTCATCTGCTCCCTGCTGGAGGCCATCCTGCTGTCGCTGACCGGCAGCTATGTCCACAAGCTCAGGGCCAGTCAACCGGCCGCCGCCGCCCGCCTGCACCAGCTCAAACAGCAGATCGATCGGCCCCTGGCCGCCATCCTCACCCTCAACACCATCGCCCATACGGTGGGGGCCGCCGGGGTGGGTGCCGAGTCGGCCAGGCTGTTTGGCGAGATCTGGATGGCACCGGCTTCCGCCCTGCTGACCCTGCTGATCCTCTATCTGACCGAGATCGTCCCCAAGACCCTGGGGGCCACCCGCTGGCGCCAGTGGGCCCCCTACATAGGCCGGCCCCTGCTGTGGCTCATCCGGCTGCTGTTCCCCTTTATCTGGCTGGCGGAACGACTCGCCAACCGGCTGGGCCGACCGGTGCATGGGGCCCACTACCGGGAGGAGATCGCCGCCATGGCGGAGCTGGGGCATCAGGCCGGCGAACTGGCCGCCAAGGAGAGCCGCATCATCCAGCACCTGCTGCACTTTGCCGAACTCAAGGTCAGCCACATCATGACCCCCCGCACCGTGCTCTACCGGCTGTCGGCGGATCTGCCCCTGGTGGAGTACCTGAGCCTGCCCACCCCGCCGCCCTTCACCCGCCTGCCGCTGTTCGAGGGCGAGGTGGACAACATCATAGGCTACGTGCACCAGCAGGATCTGCTGCTGGCGGCGGCCAAGGGCGGCGACCGCCTGCCCCTGCGCCACTGGCTGCGGGCGCTGTTTGTGGTGCCCTGCACCGCCTCGCTCCCCTCCCTGTTCGACTCCCTGTTGGCCCAACGAGAGCCGCTAGCCCTGGTGGTGAACGAATACGGTGAGGTGCAGGGGCTGGTGACCATGGAGGACCTAGTCGAAACCATGTTAGGGTTGGAGATAGTCGAACGGGATGACATGGCCGACGACATGCAGGTCCTGGCCCGTCAGCTATGGCGCAAGCGGATCCAGGAGCATGGCATCAGCCTGCACCCGGATTAGTTAACGCCTTGTGTTCAACCCACATTCGCAATACATTAGATTAATCTAATTTAACTGAGGTGGCCCTATGCGAACCCGGTTTATTCCCCTGCTACGAGCCGGCAGCCTGCTGCTGCTGGCGACCCTCAGCCAGGTACCCATTCAGGCGGCCGAGACCCCGGCCACCCTGACCCTGAGGCCCCAGACCGAAGCCAGATGGTGGTGGGTAGATGGTCAGCTGGAACCCGTGGATCAAGGCACTGTGGCCGCCCAGACCCAGGGGCGCATCACGGCCCTCAATGTGGACGTCAACGACATGGTGGAGGCCGGCGAGGTGCTGCTGGAGATCACCAGTACCGAACAGGCGGCGGGTCTGTCCCGCGCCGAAGCGGCCCTGGCCGCCGCCCAGGCCCAGCAGTTGGAGGCGGACAATCAGTTAGTGCGCATGCAGGCCCTGCTGGCCAAGGGCACCGTCTCCCGCCGGGAGTATGACAGCGCCAAGGCCGCCGCCCAGGCAGCCCGCGGCAACGTCAACCAGGCCAAGGCCGCCGTGGTCCAGGCCAAGGAGGCGGTGGGCTACACCCGGGTGCTGGCCCCTTACGCCGGGGTGGTCTCCGCCCGCCATGTGTCGGTGGGCGAGACCGTCACCCCGGGCCAGCCCCTGCTGTCGGGCTTCGCCCTGACCCACATGCGGGTGGTGGCGGACGTGCCCCAGCGCCTGCAGGGCCAGTTGCAGACCCAACAGGGCTTCAGCCTGCGGCTGGCCGATGGTGAGACCCTGGCCCTCACCGACTATCAGATCTACCGCTATGCCGATCCCGCCAGCCACAGCTTCCGCCTGCGCCTGCCCTTGCCGGCGCAAGACGGTATGCACTGGCTGCCCGGAGAGTGGGTGAAGCTGGGGCTGCCGTTGGGCCAGCGCCAGGCCCTGCGCCTGCCCCAGAGCGCCATCTTGCAGCAGTCGGAGTTGACCGCCGTGTATGTGATGACCCCCAAGGGCCCCCAGCTGCGCCAGGTCAAACTGGGCGATAGTCGGGAGGGCGAAGTGGAGATACTCGCCGGCCTCAGCGCCGGAGAGACAGTGCTGCAGGATGCCTGGGCCCAGGTGAGCGCCCAAGGAGGCCACTATGCCCCATGATCCGCAAGGCACAGCGCCGAGCCTGGGGATCGCCGGCCGGCTGGCCCGCCAGTTTCTCCAGTCACCCCTCACGCCCCTCATCTGCCTGGTGGCCTTGCTGCTGGGCCTGGGCGCCGTGCTCATCACCCCCAAGGAGGAGGAGCCGCAGATCGAGGTGACCTTCGCCGACGTCTTCATCCCCTTCCCCGGCGCCTCCCCCCAGGAGGTGGCGGATCTGGTGACCCTGCCGGCGGAGCAGGTGATCTCCGAACTCAAGGATCTGGACACCCTCTATTCCTTCTCCCAGCCCGGCGGTGCCGTGCTCATAGTGGTGTTCAAGGTGGGCACCCCGCGCCAGCAGGCCCTGGTGGAGCTGTATAACCAGCTGATGAGTCACCAGGACTGGCTGCCCCAGGGGCTGGGGGTCGGCCAACCCCTGGTCAAACCCCGCAGCATAGATGACGTGCCCATTCTCGGCTTGACCCTGTGGAGTCAGGACGCTCACCTCACGGCCCAGGATCTCACCGCCGTGGCCCACGGCCTGGAGACGGAGCTCAAGCGCCTGCCCGGCACCAAGGACATCAAGACCATGGGCCGTCACGCCCTGACGGTACAGGTGCAGCTGGATCCCCAGGCCATGGCGGCCTACGGGGTGAGCTGGCCCCAGGTCTCCGCCACCCTGGGCGCGGCCAACCGCGCCAGCACGCCGCTGGACTTGACCCAGGACAACCGGCAGATCAAGGTGCAGGTGGGGGACTTCCTCCACTCGTTGGACGAGGTGCGCCAGCTGGTAGTGGCGGTGCGGGATCAGGCCCCCGTCTACCTGGGGGATATCGCCCAGGTGACCCTGCAGGCCGATGAACCGGGCGCCAACGTCTGGATGAGCAAGGACGGCGCCCTCTACCCGGCGGTGACCCTGTCCATCGCCAAGCAACCCGGCGTCAATGCGGTGGATCTCTCCGCCGCCATTCAAGCGCGGGTGGCCACCCTGCGCAATCAGCTGATCCCCGCCCAGGTGCAGGTCAGCCTGACCCGGGACTACGGCAAGACCGCCAACGACAAGGCCAACAAGCTGATCGGCAAGCTGATCTTCGCCACCCTGGCCGTGGTGCTGCTGGTGTGGCTCAGCATGGGCTGGCGGGAGGCCCTGGTGGTGGGCAGCGCCATCCTGCTGACCCTGGCCCTGACCCTGTTCGCCTCCTGGGTGTGGGGTTTCACCCTCAACCGCATCTCGCTGTTCGCCCTGATCTTCTCCATCGGCATCCTGGTAGATGACGCCATAGTCGTGGTGGAGAGCATCCACCGCCACCTGGGGGGCCCGCGCCCCCTGACCCAGGCCATCCCCCTGGCGGTGGACGAGGTGGGCCACCCCACCATACTGGCCACCCTGACGGTGATCGCGGCCCTGCTGCCCATGGCCTTCGTCAGCGGCCTGATGGGCCCCTACATGAGCCCCATCCCCATCAATGCCAGCACCGGCATGTTGCTCTCCCTGGGGGTGGCCTTCATCGTCACCCCCTACCTGGCCCTGCACCTGCTGGGGCGCCACGCCCCGCCGCCCCACAACCCGGACGGCAGCCCCCTGATGCACCAGGTTCTGGGCCGCTTCGTGCAGGGACCCAAGGCCCCCCGCGCCCGCCGCTGGCTGGGGCTGGGGGTGATACTGCTGCTGGCCGCCTCCCTGGCCCTGCCGGCGCTGGAATGGGTGGTGCTCAAGATGCTGCCGTTCGACAACAAGTCGGAATTCCAGGTGATGGTGGAGCTGCCCGAAGGCAGCCCGGTGGAGCAGACCCAGGCGCTGCTGGCCCAGCTGGCGGACGAGGTGAGCCAGGAGCCGGAGGTCACGGACGTGCAGCTCTACGCCGGCACCTCGGCCCCCATGAACTTCAATGGTCTGGTGCGCCACTACTTCCTGCGCCAGGACGCCAACCTGGGGGATCTGCAGGTCAACCTGCTGGACAAGCATCACAGGGACAGAAGCAGCCATGAGATCGCCCTGGCGGTACGCCCCAAGCTGCAGGCCCTCGCCCAGGCGCACAACGCCCGGCTGCAGGTGGTGGAGATCCCCCCCGGGCCGCCGGTCTGGTCCCCCATCTTGCTGGAGGTGTATGGCCCGACCCAGGCCCTGCGGGAGCAGGCCGCCAGCCAGATCGAGCAGATCTTTGCCGCCAGCCAGGATGTGGTGGACATAGGCCGCGCCCTGCCGGTGCCGCAACCCCAGTGGCAGCTGCATATCGACCGGGCCAAGGCCGCCCGCCTTGGCATCAGCCAGCAGGCCATGGTGCAGACCCTTGCCGGCGCCCTGGCCGGTGAGGATGCCGCCTACCTGCACCGCGCCGGGCAGAAATACCCTGTGCCCATTCGCCTGCGGCTGCCGGCCGGTGACCGGGTGGATCTGCAGGGGGTGCTGGCCCTCACCCTGCCCAGCGCCAGCGGCCAGCCGGTGCCCTTGGGGGAACTGGTGACCCTGAGCCAGGGCAACCAGCCCCACACCCTGGTGCACAAGAACATGCAGCCCATGATCATGGTGACCGCCGACATGGCCGGCCCGTTGGACAGCCCCCTCTATGGCATGGCGGAGATCGCCAGCCAGCTGCGAAAGCAACACCCAGAATGGCCACAGAGCCTGGTGGGCTCGCCCAAGGGGGTGGATGGGGTGGCCCTGCACTGGGACGGCGAGTGGAAGATCACCTACGAGACCTTCCGGGACATGAGCATCGCCTACGGGGTGGGGATACTGCTCATCTACCTGCTGGTGGTGGCCCAGTTCAACTCCTACCTAGTGCCCCTCATCATCATGGCGCCCATCCCCCTGACCATCATAGGGGTGCTGCCGGGTCATGCCCTGCTGGGTGCCCAGTTCACCGCCACCTCCATGATCGGCATGATCGCCCTGGCCGGCATCATAGTGCGCAACTCCATCCTGCTGGTGGATTACGCCAACCACCTGCACGCCCAGGGCCTGCCCTTGGACGAGGCGGTGGTGAAGAGCGGCGCGGTGCGGGCCAAGCCCATCATACTCACCGCCCTGGCGGCCATGATCGGCGCCCTCTTCATCCTGGACGACCCCATCTTCAACGGCCTGGCCATCAGTTTGCTGTTCGGCATCCTGATCTCCACCCTGCTGACCCTGGTGGTGATCCCTGTGCTCTACTTCCTCTACCTGCGGCGCAAGGAGGCCAGTCAGCCGCCCACAGAACCCGCCACGGAGTGACGCCCATAACGCAAAAGGCCACCGGAAGGTGGCCTTTGTGTTGCTGGCTCAGGTCAGCTAGCGGGCACTCACTCCAGGCTGATGCCCAGGTTGGAGACGCCCCCCTGGCCGGCCCACTCCTTGAGGACCAGGATCTGCTCGGCATCCCGCGGGTTACCCACCCGGTTGAGCAGCTCGACCTGGAACTCCAGCTCCGCCTCCATCAGGGGATGGGCGTAGAGGGCTTCCTCTTCAAGCTCCTGCTCCTCCATCAGTTCGATGAAGCCGGCCACCGAGCCCACGGAGGCATGGCTGGCCTCCTGGGCCTCTTCGCCGATGCGGCAGATCACCGAGTTGTAGGCGGCCCCCAGGGCCACACAGGCATCCAGCGCCGGGTAGGCACCGTAGTGATCCTCCAGGCGGGGATCCGGCACCTGCTCCTCGAACTGCTCCAGGATGGCCCCCAGATCGACCCGGGAGCTTTTCTGGGTCAGGTATTGCCAGAGGGCATCCAGGGCCGCCCGGAACGCCTGGCCGTCCCCCTTGCCACTGGTTTCGGCATACAGCACATAATTGGGATACATGCGCTCGGCCAGGGCCAAGGCAAACAGGGTCTGCTGCCAGGGCTGGAACTTGTCCAGCCGCTTGTAGAATTTTTCGCCAAACACGCCGCACTCCTTCAAGTAAGGGTCCTATTGTAGTCCATTGGCCCCAAGGGAGGAAACGACTGGCCCGATGACCCGAGCCGCTCTCCTGACGTACCATGTTGAACATGCCGTTGATAAGGAGTTCCCATGTCAGATACCCGCCTGCTGATCCTCAGCCGTGACGAAGCCCACTACCGCCGCCTGCTGCAGAAGGAAGCCATGCCCGGCCTAGCTCTGTTGGGCCGTCCCGGGGAGGCGCCCACCGCCGAGCTGGTGGCCCAGGCCCAGGTGCTGTTGGGGGAGCCGGCCACCCTGGCCCCCTGGCTGAAGGAGGCCAAACGGCTGCAGTGGGCCCAATCCACCTATGCCGGGGTGGATGCCCTGCTGCAACCCGGGCTGCGGCAGGACTATCTGCTGACCAACATCCGCGAGATCTTCGGCCCGCTGATGAGTGAGTATGTGTTCGCTCACCTGCTGAGCCTGACCCGGCATCTACCCCTGTACCGGGAACAACAAAAGCAGGGCCAATGGCAGGCGGCGCCCTATCAGGGGCTGGCGGGCCGGCAGATGCTGATCCTGGGCACCGGCAGCATAGGCCAGCACCTGGCCCGTACCGCCCAGCACTTCGGCATGCAGGTCAAGGGCGTCAACCGCTCCGGCCGGGAGGTGGCCGGTTTCGCCGCCACCTATCAGCCCAGCGCCCTGCCCCGCCTGCTGGCCAAGAGCGATGTGATCGTCAGCGTGCTGCCCTCCACCCCCCAGACCCGTCATCTGCTGACCCCGGAGCTGCTGAGCCACTGCAAGCGGGGCGCCATCCTGTTCAACGTGGGGCGCGGTGATCTCATCGCCAGCGACGTGCTGATCAGCGCCCTGCGCCAGGGCCTTCTGGGAGCCGCCGTGGTGGATGTGTTCGAGGAGGAGCCCCTGCCGGCCAAGTCGCCCCTGTGGCACCAGCCCAATTTGATCATCACGCCCCACAACGCCGCCTGGAGCCTGCCGGATCAGGTAACCCGCATCTTCGCCCGCAACTACCGCCTGTGGCGGGCCCAGGCCCCGCTTGAATACCAGGTGGACTTTCGCCGCGGCTACTGAGCATGACACAGACGCTGGAGCAGCTGCTGGCCCGCATTCGCGCCTGCCGGCACTGTGCCGCGCACCTGCCCCTGGGACCCCGCCCCGTGATCCGCGGCACGACCAGCGCGCGCCTGCTGATCATCGGCCAGGCGCCGGGCACCCGGGTGCATGCCAGCGGCATCCCCTGGGACGATGCCTCGGGAGCCCGTCTGCGGCAATGGCTGCAAATGACCCCGGAGCAGTTCTACGACGAAACCCGGGTGGCCATCATGCCCATGGGGCTGTGCTACCCGGGGCGAGGTCGGCAGGGAGATAATCCGCCGCGCCCCGAGTGTGCGCCCCTGTGGCATGAGTCAGTGCTCGCTCACCTGCCCGATCTGTCGCTCATCCTGCTGGTGGGCCAATACGCCCAGCGTTACTATCTGGGCGACCGCCAGAGCCTCACCCAGCGGGTGCTGCAGCCGGAGCGCTACGGCCCCCGCTTCTGGCCCCTGCCCCATCCCTCGCCCCGCAACCAGCTCTGGCTCAAACGCAACCCAATGTTCGAGCAGCAAATCGTGCCGCGCCTGCGGCAACGGCTGACCGAGCTGACCCAGACGACACCCTTGTGAAAAAAGTGTGAAAATCACTCGACCGGTAACGAAGACCCCTCGTAACGGCCAAATGTAACTTTTTGCTAACACGCCCGTGCACGGCCGTAACGGAGCCAGTCCCCAGCCTGACGGGCCTGACGGCGGAGCGGTCCGGCTTGAGACTCAGGGTGTCATTCAGAGAGAATTTTGAGATAAACCCCCCGCTAAACCGGCACGAAAACTGAGAAAACTTGGAATATCTGTGGTCAGCCCAGGGGAAGCGTGATACAAATCCGGTTTCCGGGCGCCCATGCCTTCGTTTGCTTCGCCCGCCTTTTGTGTAGTGCTATAACACTGCGAATTCCGACATACCTGAAGGACACAGGATGAAACGCCTTATGCCGCCAATGCCGCGCATAGCTGTGGGGGAATTGCCGATTCCTCGTCAGCACCTGTATGCCATCCTGATGTTGGCCGGTTTTTCCATGGCCAGTGTGACCCTGCTGCCCGCCCCGGGCGAGCTGCTGTCCAACACGCCGATGATCGTCGATGGGGACGATCTCACCACAGATGTGGCCATGGCCAACACAGATACCGAATACCTGAGCATCCCCGACAACGAGCTGGTGGACAGCGACACCGTCGTGGGTGCCGAAGACGCCGATAGCAACGCGGCCGAAGATGTGGACCCGCCCAACACGGATTACGTGGTCAAGGCGGATGACAACCTGTCCGTCATCTTCAATACCCTGAACCTGCCCGCCAAGACGCTGCAGAAACTGCTGGAAGTGGACATTCAGAACTCCCTGATCCGCCTGCGCCCCGGCCAGACCCTCTCCTTCGTCATCGATGGTCAGAACATGGTGCAACAGCTCAGCATTCCGGTCAGCGCCACGGACCGCGTGGTGTTCAACCGCAAGGGCGATGGCTACATCTCTCGTCTGGACAGCGACAGCGACGGCATCCCTCAGGTGGCCATGGCCCAGGCCCAGGCCCAGAGTCAGGCCCCGGCCAGCAACCAGGCCAGCAAGCCCAAGGCCGCCGTGGCCACCAGTCGGGTGGTGAAAGGACAAATCCGCGCCGCCTTCGGGACCGATGCCCGCCTGTCCGGCCTCACCGCCAACCAAATCGTGCAGGTCACCCGTCTGTTCCAGGGCCGCATCGACTTCCGCCGGGATCTGCGCAAGGGCGATCAATTCAAGGTACTGCTGGACAAGCCGGCTGCCGCCGGGGCACCCAACCGTGATGCCAAGGTGCTGGCCGTGGTGTTCTCCACCAAGGGCCGGGATTACAAGGCCTATCGCCACACCGATGGCCGCTTCTATGACGAGACCGCCAGCGGTTTCAGCAGCGGCACCTTCATGCGCTACCCCATTCCGTCACTGCATCGCGTCAGTTCCGGCTTCAGCCCCAACCGCCGCAATCCGGTGACAGGTATCGTGCAACCCCACAACGGCACCGACTTCCCGGCACGGGTCGGCACCCCCGTCATGGCCACCGGCGATGGGGTCGTGGTCAAGGCCACCAGCCACCCGGCCTGTGGTCGTTACATCGTCATCCGGCACAACGGCAAGTACAGCACCACCTACATGCACATGAGCAAGCTGTTGGTGAAGGCCGGCCAGAAGGTGAAGCAGGGCCAGAAGATCGGCCTGTCCGGCAACACAGGGCGCTCCACCGGGCCACACCTGCACTACGAATTCCGCATCAACAACCGTCCCGTGGATGCCATGCGGGTGGACCTGCCGGTGAACAGCACCATGGGTGGCAAGGAACGCACCAGCTTCCTGGCCAAGGTGAAGGAATATAATCGCCTGCTGGCGAGCTAAACGCCAGCGACAAAAAAGCCTACCTGATGGTCGGCTTTTTTATTGGCGGACAACACCCACCTAGCCGTGGTAGGCCCGTGACTGACGCTGCACCTCGGCGATGAAATGGCCAGCCCGCGCGGGATCCACATCCTGATGGATGCCATGGCCCAGGTTGAACACATGGCCACTGCCCTGGCCGAACTCCGCCAGGATACGCGCCACCTCGGCACTGATGGTGTCGGAGTCGGCATACAGCACAGACGGATCCATGTTGCCCTGCAATGCCGCCTGCTGCCCCACCCTGGTTCGCGCCTGGGTCAGTGACTGAGTCCAGTCCAGCCCCACGCCATCGCAACCGGTGGCGGCGATCTGCTCCAGCCACTGGCCACCGCCCTTGGTAAACAAGGTAATGGGCACGCGCCGCCCCTCGGCCTGCCGGGTCACCCCGGCCACGATACGGGCCATGTAATCCAGGGAGAAGGCCTGATAGGCCGGTGTGGAGAGCACACCACCCCAGGTGTCGAACAGCATCAGGGCCTGGGCACCGGCCGCCACCTGGGCATTGAGATAGAGGATGACGCTGTCGGTCAGCTTGTCCAGCAGGGCATGCAGCAGCGCGGGCTCGCGGTACAGCATCTGCTTGATCAGGGTGAAGGTCTTGGATGAGCCCCCCTCCACCATGTAGGTGGCCAGGGTCCAGGGGCTGCCGGAGAAGCCGATGAGTGGCACCTGGCCCTTGAGCTCCCGCCGTATGGTGCGCACCGCATTCATCACATAGCCCAACTCATCCTCGGGATCCGGCACCGGCAAGGCCGCCACATCCCGGGCGCTGCGCACCGGATTGGCGAAGCGCGGTCCTTCGCCCGAGCCAAAGGAGAGGCCCAGGCCCATGGCATCCGGGATAGTCAGAATGTCGGAAAACAGGATGGCCGCATCCAGGGGATAACGGCGCAAGGGCTGCAGGGTGACCTCGCAGGCCAGCTCGGCATGGCGGCACAGGGCCATGAAGTCACCGGCCTGGGCCCGCACGGCCCGGTATTCCGGCAGGTAGCGACCCGCCTGGCGCATCATCCAGATGGGAGTCTGATCCACCGGCTGGCGCTGCAGGGCCCGGAGGTAACGATCATTGAGCAGTGGCGACATGGCAATTTCCTGCGTCACAAAAATGGCCTGCCATTCTAACATCCATGACACCAAAAAGGGCCTGGTGAGCGGTTCTGCTGTTTCTGACAGGCACAGGCAGGCAAGAATGTGATGACCACTATTGATCCGCACCCGCCAAATCTTTACTAATAGTCGTAACAACATTGTTACATCAGGAGGCGCCATGCTGACCAAGCTCGAACAAACTCAACGCCAGCTGGCTGGGCAAAATAGTGCTGTGGATGCCTGGCTCACCGCGCGCCGGACCTTGTTGTGCCGCTTCATCGCCCTGACCAAGAGCAAGAATCTGCCCTGTGCCAGTGATATCCAGGACTTCTGCCAGCATCTGGTGGACTATGTCTCCGCCGGCCATTTCGAAATCTATCACTACGTGGTGGAAGCCTTCGAACACGCCAGCGGTCGCCGCCTCTCCCTGGCCAACCGCATCATCCCGCGCATCGAGCACAACACGGAACGCCTGATGGCCTTCCACGATGCCTACGGCGAAATTGCGGAGGATGACGAGAGCCTGATGGACTTGGATGAGCACCTCAATGAGTTGGGCCCCTTGCTGGAAGAACGCTTTCGCCTGGAGGATCGGCTAGTCGCCGTGCTGGATCTGCTGGATGCCCTGAGCGAATCGGCTGCTGCCGAGGCTTAACCTCGCGCCCACTTCCACCTACACTTGGGGCAGTCCCTTACGAGAGCATAGTCATGGTCGATCGACGTCGTTTTTTCCGGGTGGTGTTCTCCAACCCCGCCCTGCTGAGCCAAGGCGAGCAACAATGGCCCACCCGGCTGCTGGACTTGTCGTTGCAAGGTGCCCTGGTGGAACGCCCACTAGACTGGCCGGAGACGGCCGCCGGCCGCTATCTGCTGCGGTTTTGCCTGGCGGACTCGGATATCGAGCTCAAGATGGAGGTGGAGCCCACCCATGCCGATCCCAATCGGCTGGGGCTCTACTGCCACCATATCGATATCGACAGCGCCTCCCACCTCAAGCGCCTTGTCGAGCTGAACGTCGGCAGCAGCGAGCTGCTGCAGCGAGAACTGGCCCACCTGCTGGAAGAGCATCTGGAGCATGAGGGCCTGCACTCCCCCGAGGACTAGAGCAGCTCCAGCGCCTCGGCCAGGGTCCGCACCGGCATGATCTCCATCTCGCCAATCGCCTGCTTGGGGCGGTTGGCATGGGGGATGATGGCGCGCCGGAAGCCGTGCTTGGCCGCCTCCTGCAAGCGCTCAAGTCCCGAAGGCACCGGGCGTATCTCCCCCGACAGCCCCACCTCGCCGAAGGTGATGAGATCCTGCGGCAGGGGCCGATCGCGAAAACTGGAGACCATGGCCAGCACCAGCGCCAGATCCGCGCTGGTCTCCTCCACCTTGACGCCCCCCACCACATTGATGAACACGTCCTGATCCGCCATCTGGATGCCGCCATGACGATGCAGCACCGCCAGCAACAGGGCCAACCGGTTATGCTCGGTGCCCACCGCCAGACGCCGGGGATTGGCCAACTGCGAGCCATCCACCAGGGCCTGCAGCTCCACCAGCAAGGGCCGGGTGCCTTCCCAGATCACCATCACCACTGAGCCCGGGCTGTTGGCCTCGCCACGGTTGAGGAAGATGGCGGACGGGTTGCTCACCTCCCGCATGCCCTGCCCCGTCATGGCGAACACCCCCAGCTCGTTCACCGCACCGAAGCGGTTCTTCTGACAGCGCAGGGTACGAAAACGCGAGTCCGAGGCCCCCTCCAGCAGCAAAGAGCAGTCAACGCAGTGCTCCAGCACCTTGGGACCGGCCAGGGTGCCGTCCTTGGTGACGTGCCCCACCATGAAGATGGCCACCTGCTGCTGCTTGGCGAAGCGGGTCAGCTGGGCCGCCGCCTCCCGCACCTGGGAGACGGAGCCCGGCGCCGAGCTGACATCCGCCACGTGCATCACCTGGATGGAGTCGATGACCATGATGGCCGGCTTCTCCTGGGCCGCCAGATGGCAGATCTGCTCCACGCTGGTTTCCGACAGGATGCGCAGCTTGTCGGTGGGCAGATTGAGGCGATTGGCCCGCATGGCCACCTGCTGCAGGGACTCCTCACCGGTGACATACAGGGTCGGCATGCGAGCCGCCAGGGCGCACATGGTCTGCAGCAGCAGGGTACTCTTGCCGGCGCCGGGATGGCCGCCGATGAGGATGGCCGAGCCCGGCACTATACCGCCCCCCAGCACCCGATCCAGCTCGGAGAAGCCGGACCCCAGCCGCGGCAGATCCGCCAGCGACACCTCGCTCAAGGTCTGCACCTTGCCGCTGAGTTCGCCGGCATAGCCGCTTTGGCGGGCGCCCTTGCTGACCGCCGCCGGCCCGAGACGCACCTCGCTGATGGTGTTCCACTCCTTGCACTCGGTACATTGTCCCTGCCAGCGGGCGAATTCCGCGCCGCATTCGCTGCAGACAAAGGCCACCTTGTTGCGGGCCATCCTCTCATCCTTCTCAAGAAAACAACGACATGGACGATATAGTAAATTAAATTACCCCTTGATAGACACAGCGTTAGCAGGAGCCCACCTCGCCCATGGACATGGTCGCCTACCAACCCTTGCTGGATCAGCTCATCCCTCTGGTAAGGGAACCAGATTTCGAGGAGATCTTTGCCCGTCTCACCCACGAGGAGAGCCGCAATACCCAGTTCCTGCTGAAGATGGAGCTTAAGCGCAAGTGCACCCCCTGCATCCGCATCATCGACATGCGCGCCCGGCACCCCCAGAGCAAACCCTTCCAGTTTAGCGGCGTGCAGCACTTTCTCACCGACGAGGCCCTGGAGGTCTTGCAGACCCAGCTGAAGATCTACCGCAATTGCTACACCATGGGGGCATACGAGGCGGTGATGGAGGACGAGCGCCTGCACCGCCAGCAGGCCAGCGCCGACAGCGGCCCCCCCTCCCCCAGCCGGCTGGATGTGGAGGCCATCCGCTTCGCCAGCTATCACCAGCGACGGGAGGAGCGCATGCATTTCAGCTCCCCCGTGTTGCTGCAACTGGGGGATCAGATCCAGATCGAGGCCAAGACCTCGGATATCTCGGTGGGCGGCCTAAAGCTCCAGGTGGAGACGTCCCCCCCGTATCAACCGGGGGATACCTGCTACCTGCAGTTTGTCGGTCTGCTAAAGGAGAAACCGGCCAACGTCATCCGCAAGGCGATTCCCTATCAGATCCTGGGAGAAGATCGCCGCGACGGCCGCACCTGGCTCAAGCTGCTGCGCCAGGAGGAGGACGCCGAGCTGGATGCCTACCTCAAGGGCTTCATCAACGACAACAAGTGGCGCTACCGGGTCAGCATCGACTACCTGCTCTCCTCTGCCCAGGTGAAGGGCTACGAGCAATACTTCCTGCCGCGCATGACCGGCCTGCCGTTGTTCTTCGCGCGCGGCGACACCCCGGCCCTGCGCTACGTGCTCAAGACGGAAAACAACCAGCAGGAGCTGGAATACTGGCGCAACGAGCGCAACGAAGAGAAGCTGGCCGGCCTGTTTGGCGAAGCTCGCCTCAAGGCCCTGCTGGCCCAACCGGGGCCGCGCAAGGAAACCTGGCTCTACTGCTTCACCCACACGCTGCGCAGCCACATCTACTTCTTCTCCGCCAGCCGTGAAGAGTTGGAGCAGACCGGCCTGCGCAGCCTGTTCTTCAGCGTCGGCGCCAAACGCCCCAGTTGGCGGGTTTACAAGCTGGAGCTGGAGCCGACCGATCTGGCCCTGCCCCAGCTGGCCAATCTCCTGCCACACAGCCTGACGCCGGCCTACCAGGAGCAGCTGACCCAATGGCTGGGTGAGCTGGGCTACGTAGGCCTGCTGCAGGCGGTGGATGACGAAGAACACCGTCGGGATTACCTGCTCAGCCAGCCGGATCCCGCCCAGAGCAACGCCAACGAGCTACAGATCTTCGCCCACCGGAGCGAGGTGGCCGACTTCGAGCTGGAACTGCTGCACTACGCCCAACTACGCAAGGAGCTGCGCTACAGCCACAAGACCGCCGTGGTGGTGAAGACGGCGGAGGAACGCCTCATCGGCTGGACCCGGGACATCTCCACCCAGGGGCTGCAGATCGAGCTGGAGCAGCCTCTGGTCTGCGAGAAAGGCGATCTCGTCCACCTGGCGCTGCCCAAGCTGCAGACCCTGTCCAAGGAGATGGATCTGAGCGAGCTGCCCTATCGCATCGTCAACAGCAACGCCACCCGCACCGTGCTGCACCTGTGCATCGATGGCCTGCCCAGCAACCACGTGGGCCGCCAGTTCTTCAGCCGCCTGATCGACAGCAATCCGGACAAGCTCAAGGCGACCCGGGAGCTGCGCCGCTATCCAGGCATGGCGGTGGCCCTGCGCAACCTCTACAGCCACCACCTGTTCACCACCCCCCTGTACCTGAGCAAACACCAGAGCAACCGTCTGGGAGCCATCGGCATGGTGGAGCGGCCCCGCCCACTGCTCAAGCTGCTGGCCGAATGCCGCCAGGAGAAGCCCTACAACCTGACGCCCCTGTTTGATGGCGAGGCGCTGAAGTCGGTGCTGCTGCAGCCCCTCAACCACGTCAGACGGGAAGACAGGCCCAAGGAGCAGCAGCTGTTTATCAGCCGGCAGCTGGATGCCCAGGGCAACCACAGCTACGACATCCACCTGGAGTCCGACTTCAAGGATGCCGCCGCCAAACAGGCCTACGCCCTCAAGGCCCTCAAGCGCGGGGGTTTCTTCTCGGTACGACTGTTTGCCTCCCGCACCGGGCGACCGGACATCGACTTCGTCGCCCACGAGATGGACTACATCGCCAAGTATGCCATCCACAAGGCCAAGCAGCTGGAGGAGAGCCTGTGGAGCATCATAGGCATCTGTGATCTGATGGACACCACGGGGGAAACCCTGTTCCGCCTGGGGATTAGCCTGAAATAAAGCAGTAGGTCGGCAATAAAAACGGGAGCCTTTGGCTCCCGTTTTTATGTGGCGTCTTGCCTGCTCGGCTCACCCCCGCAACGCGGCCAGGCGGCTGCCGGCCTCCAGCAGGCAGAGGGCCGCCTCCAGATCCAGTCGGGCTATGGCCACCTGGGCCTGTTGACGGACGATGGGCTTGGCGTGCAGGGCCAGCCCCAGGGCGGCATTGGCCAGCATGGGCAGATCGTTGGCGCCGTCGCCGATGGCCACCGTCTGGTGGTCGGCGATGCCATAGCGGGCCTTGAGATCCAGCAGGGTCTGAGCCTTCACCTTGCCGTCCACGATGCGGCCGTCCACCTCACCGGTGAGCCGACCGTCCCGCACCACCAGGTTATTGGCCTCGATATGATCCAGCCCCAGGGTCTGCTGCAGATGGCCGGCGAAGCGGGTGAAGCCGCCGGAGGCGATGGCCACCTTCCAGCCGGCTTGCTTGAGCCGCGCCACCAGGGTTTCCAGCCCCGGCATCAGGGGCATGAGATCCACCACCTGCTCCAGAATGGCGGCATCGGCATCTTTCAGCAGGGCGACCCGGTTGCGCAGGCTGTCGCAGAACTCCAGCTTGCCCTGCATGGCGGCAGCGGTGACGGCGGCCACCTGCTCCCCCACCCCGGCCAGCCGGGCGATCTCGTCGATGCACTCGATCTGGATGGCGGTGGAGTCCATGTCCATCAGCAGCAGGCCGGGCTCGGCCAGATCCGGCAGTGCCCGCACATAGGCGGCATCCAGCGACCAGGTCTGGGCCTTGAGCCACTCCCCCAGGGCCTCATCAAAGCTGCTCGTCAGCAGCACCAGCACCTCGACACCGGCCACGTTGAAGGGCGGCAGGGCCACGGGGGCCTGATCCAGTCGTGCGGCCAATGGAGCCAGTTCGCTCAACGCCAACGGGCGCCCCATCAGCACCAGGATACCGGTGTGCTCCGGCAGGCTGGCCAGGGGTTCGGCACCCTGGGCCCCCAGGCGCAGCAGGCCGGAGGCGGGGAACAAGGCGGGCCAATCGGCCAGACGGGCGGGCAGGGTGGAAAACGGCATGCGGAAACAACTCCCTGTTGTGGACTGTGTCAGATAGGCAAAACAGGCGTCAGGGTAGCGTATTGCTTTTTATCCAGGCAAGTTCGAAGATGAGGCCTTTGTCGTGGGGAGAGTGTGGTAGTGCCCAAGGGTTTCAAGCTGATCCGACTGCTGTATCTGGGATCCGGGCTGTTGTTGGCCATCTGGGCCCTGGTGCTCACCTGGCAGGTGCGCCACGACGGCGACCAGCTGCTCAAGCGCCAGAGCCGCCTGCTGGCCCAGACCCTCACCAGCTTCGCCGCCCACGACGCCATCCGCTATCTCCATCCGCAGAATAACGCCGCCCTGCAGCAGCTGGTGGACACGCTCGCCGACGATGTCAACCTGCGGGATGCCACCCTGTACGATGCCCAGGGCCGCCAGGTAGTGACCTCCGCCCAGTCGGTGCCGCTGGACAAGCTGCTGGCCATCGACCCCGGTGAGACGCAAACCCCGCCACTGGGGCGGGGTCGGCTCCCCTTCGTGCAGGAGCTGCGCTCCGATACGGGGGAGTTGCTGGGTTTTTTGCGCATCACCCTGGAGGAGCGCAAGATGCTGGCCGCCCACACCGAGTATCAGCAAACCCTGTTTGAGCGCTGGCGCCAGCTGCTGCTGATGATGCTGGCCGCCGGCATCTTGCTGTGCAAGGGCATTCCCCGCCGGCGCTGGCACAAGGTCCAGCGCCACAAGGCACACCCCGAGGAGCAGGCCGAGGATCAGACGGGCGCCTGATCCCCCAGCAACACGGACTCAAGTGACACCTTGATCATGTCATTGAAGGTCAGCTGACGCTCTTCGCTGCTGGTCTGCTCGCCGTTCTTGATGTGATCGGACACGGTGCAGATGGTCAGCGCCTTGGCGCCGAACTCTGCCGCCACGCCGTAGATGCCCGCCGCTTCCATCTCCACCCCCAGGATGCCGTACTTGTCCATGACGTCGAACATGGTGAAATCCGGGTTGTAGAACAGATCTGCGGAGAACAGATTGCCCACCTTCACCGTCACCCCCAGGGCCTTGGCGGCTTCCACCGCGTTGTGCACCAGACCGTAATCGGCGATGGCGGCGAAGTCGTGATCCCGGAAGCGCATGCGGTTGACCTTGGAGTCGGTGCAGGCCCCCATGCCGATCACCACGTCCCGCAGCTTGACGTCCTGGCGCACCGCGCCGCAGGAGCCCACCCGGATCAGGGTCTTGACGCCGTACTCGGTGATCAGCTCCTTGCTGTAGATGGAGCAGGAGGGGATGCCCATGCCGTGGCCCATGACGGAGACCCGGCGGCCCTGGTAGGTGCCGGTGTAGCCGTACATGTTGCGCACGTCGGTCACCAGCTTGGCGTCGTCCAGAAAGGTCTCGGCGATGTACTTGGCGCGCAGGGGATCCCCCGGCATCAGCACCACATCGGCAAAGGCGCCCGCTTCGGCGTTGATATGAGGAGTTGCCATCGTTGTTATTCCTTATTTGATTCCAGTAGCAGTGTAAAACCGGCCCCGCAGGGCCGGCGGGCATGATTACAGAAAACTGTGGCCGTAGGCCAGTGCCGGCAGGCCGTGATAGTCGGCCAGGCTCTGCCCCAGGTCGGCGAAGGTCTCCCGCCGCCCCAGGGAGCCGGCATGCACCGGCTTGCCGTAGAAGATCACCGGCACATATTCCCGAGTATGGTCGGTGCCGCTCCAGGTGGGATCACAGCCGTGATCCGCGGTGAGCACCACCAGATCCCCCGGCCCCAACCGTTCCAGCAGCTCGGGCAGCCGGCGGTCGAAGTACTCCAGCGCCTCGGCATAGCCCGCCACATCCCGCCGGTGACCATAGGCGGAGTCGAAGTCCACGAAGTTGGTGAAGACGATGCTCTGATCCCCGGCGCGGGAGAGCTGGGCCAGGGTGGCGTCCCACAGCTCCGCCAGGCCCGTGGCCTTGATCTTCTGGGTCACGCCGCGGCCGGCATAGATGTCGGAGATCTTGCCGATGGCGATCACCTCGCCCCCCGCTTCCTGCATCCGATCCAGCAGGGTCGGCATGGGCGGCTCCACCGCATAGTCGTGGCGGTTGCCGGTGCGCTGGAAGCCGCCAGGCTGGTCACCGACGAAGGGCCGGGCTATGACCCGGCCTATGTTGTAACCACCGGCGGTCAGCTCATCCCGCGCCAGCTGGCACAGGGCATAGAGCCGCTCCAGGCCGAAGGTCTCCTCATGGCAGGCGATCTGGAACACGGAGTCCGCCGAGGTGTAGAAGATGGGCTTGCCGCTGCGCATGTGCTCGACCCCCAGCTCATCCAGCACTGTGGTGCCGGAGGCGTGGCAGTTGCCCAGATAGCCCGGCAGCTTGGCCTTCTGCACCAGGGTGTCCAGCAGCTCGGTCGGAAAGCTGTTCACCGGCTCGCGAAAATAGCCCCAGTCAAACAGCACAGGACTGCCCGCCAGCTCCCAGTGGCCCGAGGGGGTGTCCTTGCCGGAGGAGATCTCCTGGGCATGACCGTAGGCGGCCACCGGCACCAGGCTCTCATCCAGCCCGGCGGGGAAGCGGCCACAGGCCTCGCCACAGGCGTGGGCCAGGCCCAGCTTGGTCAGGTTGGGCAGGCGCAAGGGGCCGTGGCGCCGTTCGTTGTTGGCCCGGCCGGCGGCACAGGCCTCGGCGATGTGGCCTAGGGTATTGGCCCCGGCATCGCCAAACCGCTCGGCATCGGCGGCAGCGCCAATGCCGAGCGAGTCCATCATCAGAATAAAGCTGCGTCTCATGCTTGCTCTCCTTCCTCGCCGAGGGTGTCCTCGGCGATACAGTCGTAGATCAGGGGTGACGGGGGCGGCGGTATGTCGGCCAGTGTCAGGGCGGCCCGTACCGCCGAGGCGGCCCGCTGCCAGCTTGCCTCGTCGGCGGCATGGATCCAGGCCAGGGGCGCGTCCTGGCTCACCGGCGCCCCCAAGGGCAGGACGCCGGACAAGCCCACCCGGTGATCCAGCCGATCGGCGGGATGGCGGCGACCGCCTCCCAGCCCCACCACCGCCAGCCCCAGGGCCCGGGTCTGCATGGTGGCCAGATAACCATCCCGCCCGGCCAGCAGGGGGCGGCATACCGGCGCCGGTGCCAGATGCCGGTGGGGCCGCTCCAGCAGATCCGCCGGCCCCCCCAGGGCGGCCACCATGCGACCGAAACACTCGGCGGCGGCACCGCTCTCCAGCACCCCCTCCAGCCAGGCCCGGGCCTGCTCCCGATCGCAGGCCAATCCGCCGCTGTGCAGCAACTCGCTGCCCAGGGCCAGGATCACCTCATGCAGGCGATCGGGTCTGGCCTCGCCCTTGAGATAGCGGATGGCCTCCCAGATCTCCAGGCCGTTCCCGGCGCTGGGGGCCAGCAGCTGGTTCATGTCGGTGAGCAGGGCCCGAGTGCGGCAGCCGGCGCCGTTGGCCACGGTGACTATGGCCCGGGCCAGCTCCAATGACTTGTCATAGCTGGGCATGAAGGCACCGGAGCCCACCTTGACGTCCATCACCAGCCCCTGCAGGCCGGCGGCCAGCTTCTTGGACAGGATGGAGGCGGTGATGAGGGGAATGGACTCGACGGTGGCGGTGACATCCCGCACCCCGTAGCAGCGCTTGTCCGCCGGCGCCAGATCGGCACTCTGGCCGACGATGGCCACCCCCACCTCCTGCACCACGGCCCGCAGGCGTTCCACACTCACCGCCGTCTGGTAACCCGGGATGGCGTCCAGCTTGTCCAGGGTGCCACCGGTATGGCCCAGGCCACGGCCGGAGATCATGGGCACATAGGCGCCGCAGGCCGCCAGCATGGGCCCCAGCATCAAGGAGGTGCCATCCCCCACCCCGCCGGTGGAGTGCTTGTCCAGCACGGGGCCAGCCAGCTCGGGCCAGCTCAGCACGTCGCCGGAGTCCCGCATGGCGCAGGTCAGGGCGATGCGCTCCCCCGCATCCATGTCGCGAAAGAAGATGGCCATCGCCAGGGCGGCGATCTGCCCCTCGCTGATGCTGCCATCCACCACCCCGGCCATGAAGGTGCGGATCTCCGCCTCGTCCAGCCGCTGTCCGTCACGCTTGCGGCGTATGGTCTCCTGCGCCAGAAACATGCCCGCCTCCCGCTTGGTTAGTAACCGCCGCCGGCCGGTTTATCCGCCAGCCCCAGGATGGCCAGCAGGTTGCCCAGCAGGCTGGAGGCGCCGAAGCGAAAACGCTGCGGGCTCACCCAGTCCACCCCCAGGATGGACTCCGCCAGCGCGAGGAACTCGGCCGCTGCCGCGGCATCCTTGACCCCGCCCGCCGGCTTGAAGCCCACCGCCGGGTTCTTGTCACGGATCACCTCCAGCATGATGCGGGCCGCTTCCAGGGTGGCATTCACCGGCACCTTGCCGGTGGAGGTCTTGATGAAGTCGGCGCCGGCCTCGATGGCCAGCTCGCTGGCCCGGCGGATGAGGGCCGGCTCCTGCAGCACGCCGGTTTCCAGTATCACCTTGAGGCGCACCTGGTCGCCGCAGGCGGCCTTGCAGGCCCGCACCAGCTCGCGGCCCACTGTCTCGTTGCCGGCCATCAGGGCCCGATAGGGGAACACCACGTCCACCTCGTCGGCACCATAGGCCACGGCGGCGCGGGTCTCCGCCACGGCGATCTCGATGTCATCGTTGCCGTGGGGAAAGTTGGTGACGGTGGCGATGGGCAGATCCGCCGCCCCCAGCTCCCGCAGCACCTTGCGGGCGGCGGGGATGAAGCGCGGGTAGATGCAGATGGCGGCGGTACGGCCGGCGGGGGTCAGGGCCTGCCGGCACAGGGCCGCCACCTTGGCATCGGTATCGTCGTCGTTCAGGGTGGTCAGGTCCATCAGACCGATGGCGCGGCGAGCCGCCTGTTGCAAATCACTCATGTCTCACTCCGTTGGGTTGGCTGACCAGCCAAGTTGGATAAAAGGTCCGGCCGGGCCGGACGGCACTATGGGCGCGGCCCATCAGGAGAAAAAGCGCGCCACCAGCCAGTGGTAACCCATGGCTCCCAGATAGACCCCCACTATGCCCATCACACCGGAGAGCACGGGGGGCGCCGGGATCGGCAGCCGCAGCAGGGAAAACAGCACCCCGACCACCAAACCGGCCGCCAGGGCCATCAGGATCTCACTCATTCCTACCTCATGGCTAACTGTCTTGGGAGGCAGGATAGTCATCCTCACCTCCGGCGTCTGCGAAGGCAAACGCTTTTTGCGCAAACGTGCCGGGCCTGGCCTGGCGACGAAAAAAGGGCCACGGCAACGCCATGACCCCAGTGCATCACAAGGCCAGGAAGAAGCCCGCCAGGGTGGCGGACATCAGGTTGGACAGGGTCCCGGCCAGCACCGCCTTGAGGCCGAAGCGGGCTATGTCACCGCGGCGGTTGGGGGCCATGCTGCCCAGGCCACCCAGCAATATGGCCACCGAGGAGAGGTTGGCAAAACCGCACAGGGCGAAGGAGATGATGGCCCGGGTATGGTCGGACAAGGGCTGCAGCCCCGCCGCCACCGCCTCGGCGCTGTCCTTGAGATAGGGGGCAAAGTTGGAGTAGGCGACGAACTCGTTCAAGATCAGCTTCTGGCCGATGAAGGAGCCGGCCACCGAGGCCTCGCTCCAGGGTACCCCCAGCAGGTAGGCCAGCGGCGAGAACAGCCAACCCAGGATCAGCTCCAGGCTCAGCGTCGGCATGCCAAACCAGCCGCCGACGGCGCCGAACAGGCCGTTGATCAGGGCGATGAGACCGATGAAGGCCAGCAGCATGGCGCCCACATTCAGGGCCAGCTGCAGGCCGGAGGAGGCGCCGGCGGCGGCGGCGTCGATGACGTTGGCCGGCTTCTCCTCGGCCACCTCCTCCAGATCCGCATCATGGATGAGCTCTGGGCGGGTCTCGGGCATCAGCAGCTTGGCAAACAGCAGGCCACCGGGGGCGGCCATGAAGGAGGCGGCGATCAGGTATTCCATCTTCACCCCCATGGCGGCGTAGCCGGCCAGCACGGAGCCCGCCACCGAGGCCAGCCCCCCCACCATGATGGCGAACAGCTCGGAGTCAGTCATGCGGGCGATATAGGGGCGCACCACCAGGGGAGCCTCGGTCTGGCCGACGAAGATGTTGGCGGTGGCCGACAATGACTCGGTGCGGGAGGTGCCCAGCACCTTCTGCAACGCGCCCCCCAGCAGGCGGATGACCCACTGCATGATCCCAAGGTAGTAGAGCACAGCGATGAGGGAGGAGAAGAAGATGATCACCGGCAGCACCCGGAAGGCGAAGATGAAGCCCAGACCGCTGCTGAAGGCCGCATTCCCCACCAGACCGGCAAACAGGAAGTTGATGCCGTGCTGGCCGAAGGCGATGACGCTGCTCACCCCGTCGGAGACCGTCTTGAGCACGTCCTTGCCCACCGGTACGTAGAGCACGAAGGCCCCCAGGGCCGCCTGGAGGGCGAAGGCCCCCGCCACGGTGCGCAGGCGGATGGCCTTGCGGTTGCTGGAGAACAGTACCGCGATGAGGATCAGCGTCGCCATCCCCACCAGACTCATGATTAGACTCATTCTAGTATCCTCTATCTTGCACCCAGGACTCGTCGCCAACCGTCGGCGTGGCGGGTCAACGTGGGGGCGCATTGTAGCGGCGCAAGTTCAGAATTTCGTCTCTTTAATCACACTTTTATCCGGTTTTTCTTGCAAATTTACGGCAAATTTGGGCGAAAACGATTTTCTGCAACCAATCTAGGTATCAATTGTATCGGGCCCAGTCTGCGGCAACGGTGGCAGGCGGAACAAGCGGCAGGCGTTGGCATTGAGTTGCCGGGCCAGCGGGCCGGCCTCCTCCCCCCGCAGGCCGGCCAGGCAGTGCAGCACCTCGGGCAGATAGGCCGGCTGATTGCTCTCCCCCTGGCGACCGGCCAGGGGCATGCTGGGGGCGTCGGTTTCCAGCAACAGGGCCTCCACCGGCATGGTCGCCAGGGCCTGACGGCTCTTGGCCGCCCGCGCATGGGTGATGACGCCCCCCACCCCCAGGCAGAACCCCAGTGACCAGAAGGCCTGCGCCTCCTGCTGCGAGCCGGCGAAGCCATGGATCACGCCACCGGCGGGAGGCCGGTAGCGGCGCAACAGCCTCAGCAGGGCGGAATGGGTCTTGCGGCTGTGCAGTATGAGGGGTAGCTCATGCTCGCAGGCCAGGCGGATCTGCGCCTCCAGCACCCGCTGCTGATCGGCCAGCGGCGTGTCGATAAGCCCGTCCAGGCCGCACTCGCCGATGGCCACAGGTGCAGGCTCCTCAGGCGGCGCCGCCAGGCGCCGGCTCAGCTCCGCCAGGGCCGGCGCCGGCGCGCTAAGGCACCAGGGATGCAGCCCCAAGGCGTAGTAGAGCCCTGGCGTGCGCGCCGCCAGTGCCACCAGACCGGCCCAGTGGGCGCTGTCCACCGCCGGCACCAGCCAGCGTGTCACCCCGGCCGCCCGGCTGCGGGCCAGCACAGCCGGCAGCCGCTGCGCCAGCGCCGGCAAGTCCAGGTGCACATGGGTATCGATCAGCGGCGGGATGGGGATGGAGGGCATGCCGTTCTCCAACGGGGCGGTGGCGGTCAGCCAGCAAGGGATAGCCTTAGCTTGCATCAGGCCGCCAACCCCTGCAAATCCACCTTGAGTCAGGCCGCCGCCGGCGTTGTAATAGCGCTTTTCCCAGGAAGCGTCCTATGCTCGGCATCCACGATCTGCCCCTGTTTATCGTCTCCGGCCTGCTGCTGAACCTGATGCCCGGCCCCGACAGCCTCTACATCATGAGCCAGAGCGCCCGTCAGGGCTGGCGGGCCGGCTTTGCCGCCGCCCAGGGCATTGGCACCGGGGTGCTGGTGCATATCGGCGCCGCCGCCCTGGGTCTCTCCGCCCTGCTGGCCACCTCCGCCACCGCCTTCGGGGTGGTCAAGCTGCTGGGGGCCGCCTACCTGCTCTACCTGGGCTGGCAGAGCCTGCGCCCCAGCGCGCCGGCCGCAACGACCGCCGCCCAGGCCGCGGCCGAAGCTCGTCCCCTGGGCCGCATCTTCTGGCAGGGCTTTCTCACCAATGCCCTCAACCCCAAGGTGGCCCTGTTCTTCCTGGCCTTCATGCCCCAGTTCATCGCCCCCCAGGCCCCCCACAAGGCCCTGGCCTTCATCGCCCTGGGGCTGCTGTTCAATTTCAACGGCATGCTCTGGTGTCACCTGCTGGCCTGGCTCACCGCCGGCGCCCGCAACCGGCTGCGACTGCCCCTGGCATGGCGGCGCCGAATGGAACAGGGCATGGGGCTGCTGTTTCTCGGTCTTGGGGCTCGATTGGCTCTTTCTGGTCGAGGTTAACCGTTAACCTTTACGTAACCTATTGACCAGGTTAACAAAAGTCCTTGTGTGGCGGTGTAAGGTGTAACCGGTTTCGGTTATTATCCGACCAGCGGCGCGGGCCTCTGCCCGCGTACCCCCATTGGACCTTTGTCGATGATCATTCACACCCACCGCACCCGCCTGGAGATCCCCTCCCCCCAGGAGGCCCAGCTGATGCTGGACTACCAGCTGGCCAACCGTGACCACCTGGCCCCCTGGGAGCCCCAGCGGGCCGCCGACTACTACCAACTGGCCTACTGGCAGCAGCAGCTGGCCACCTGGGCCGAGGCCTTTATCACCGGGCAGGAATACCACTTCATCGCCCTGACCCCCGACCGCGGCCGGCTGCTGGGGGTGTGCCACTTCACCGGCCTGCAACACGGCGCCTTCGAGGCCTGCTACCTGGGTTACTCCATCGCCAAGGAGCAAGAGGGCCAGGGACTGATGCGGGAAATCGTCCAGGCCGCCATCGGCTACCTGTTCGAGGAGACCAGCCTGCAGCGCATCATGGCCAACTACATGCCCAGCAATGCCCGCAGCGGTCGCCTGCTGCGCCGGCTGGGTTTCGAGCGCGAAGGCTATGCCCGCCGCTATCTGAAGATCGCCGGCCACTGGCAGGATCACCTGCTCACCGCCCTGCTGCGGGACGAGTCCTGGGCCTGACAGATCCAACAGGCTGCAGGATTATTTATTTCTAGATCAGCGACTTGTTGCTAGGGTCAAGAGGGTCGCACGCGACACGACCCGTTCCATCCCCGCTACTGGCGTGGCCGTCCTCCTCGGGAGGCGCGGCCCTCAGGTGATTGAGGCGGTAGGCCCTCACAATGGGTCTCGATGCCCCTGCTGCGCCCCGTCTTACGACGGGGCATTTTTTTGCTCCGGCTCACCGACCTCCGAGTGCGATAAAAAACGGCGCCCTGGGGCGCCGTTTCTCATTCACCGTCCGGAACCTCAGATCTGGCTGATCACCCGCTGCTTGGGCAGGCGGGACTTGGGCAGGCCGGCGTTGAAGTCCTCATCGCTGTGATAGCCCAGGCTCACCGCCACCAAGGAACGCAACCCCTGCTCCGCCAGATCCAGCTCGGCGTCGATGGCGGCAAAGTCCAGCCCTTCCATGGCGGTGGCATCTATGCCTAAGGTGGCGGCCCCCAGCAGCAGGCTGCCCAGGGCTATGTACACCTGCTTCTCCATCCAGTGGGGCAGATCCTGCAGCGTCTCCTTGTGCAGGGCCACGTAACCGGCCCGTACCTTGCCGCCGGTCTGCTTGGCCGCCTCGTCGGGGAAGCGGCCGTCCGTCGCCTCCTGCTCCAGCACCGCCGCCAGGTGCTCCTCGCTCAAGTCCGTGTGCACACACAGGATCACCAGATGGGAGGCGCGGGTGATCTTGGGGCCGTTATAGGCAAACTGATCGTGGGCCCCCACCTGGGCGATGCGGACCTTGGCGTCGCTGCTGCCGGCGAAGATGAAGTGCCAGGGTTGGGAGTTCACCGAGGAAGGCGCCAGCTGCAACAGGGTCTGCAGCTGCGCCAGATCCGCGTCGCCGATGCGGCGGCTGTCGTCATACGCCTTGGTGGTATAACGCTGTTTTGCCAATTGGGACAGAGTCATGATGTGCTCCTGATAATGATGCCGTCCTATCAAACGCCAGGGGCAAGCGGTTGTCAAACCCGCCCCCGGCGCCATCACGCCCCCTTAGAACTGGTAGCTGGCCTTGAGATAGAGGCGCCGCCCCTCGCCGGGGAAATGGCCGGTTTTCGCCAGGAAGCCGCTGACCGCGTACTCCTTGTCCAGCAGGTTCTTGGCGTTGAGCTGGAACAGCCACTGCTGCCAGCGGGTCTGCCAGGCGGCATCGAATACCGTGTAGGCCTTGACGATCTGGCCGCTCTGGTTGTACTGGCGGCTGACATGATCGGCGCCGAAGCTGATGGCGGAGTCGAGGGCGCGGATGTCGTAGCGGGTCCACAGCCCCAGCTGATGGTGGGGCGCATTGGCAAATTCGCCGTCCTCGCCGTCCGCCAGATCCTCGGACCCCTCGATGACCTTCACCCGGTTGTAGGCGTAGCTCAGGTTGGCGGTCCAGTTGTCGGTGAGATCCGCCAGGGCATCCAGCTCCACCCCACGGCTGCGTACCTGCCCCAGGGCGATCAGGCGATCCGTGTCGTCGGGATCGGTCTGCAGCAGGTTACGCTTGGTGATCTGGTAGAGCGCCAGGTTGAGGCTGAGGGCATTGTCGAACCAGTAGCTGCGCAGGCCGGTCTCATACATCAGGCTCTCCTCCGGGTCGAAGGGCCCGCCGCTGCTGGCCGCCTGATCCGCCGCATCCTGGGGCACGAAGCCGGTGGCCACCAGGGCATAGGGGTGCAGCTGGGGATTGATCCGGTAGGTGGACCCCAGGCGATAACTCCAGCCCTGACCACTGTAGTGATCCCGGGTGTCGTTGATCCTGTCCTCCACCTCGTCCGCAAAACCGTCCAGCCGCAGGCCGCCCAGCAGGTTCCAGGCCGGGGTGATCGCCCACTGATCCTGCACATAGAGGCCGTAACGGTCGGAGCGGGACCAGGTCTGCTTGGTCAGGTGCAGGTTGTAGCTGGCGGGATCCGTGGTGCCGTATTGGGGATCCGTCAGGCTGAGGCCTTCCACCCCGTCCTTGGTCTGGGCCCGGTAGTAGATGTAGTCCTCGTCCAGCCGGTAGACGTCGCTGCCCAGCAGCAGGGTATGGGGCCCCAGTTGCGCCGTGAGGTTAGTGGTGAGGGAGCCCGCCTTGTTGTGCCGCACCTGATCCCGGTACTCACGGGCACTCCAGTCCACCACACCGTCGCCGTCTGTATCCGACAGACCGCTGGGCTCGTGATACTTCTGGGTCTCTTCGTTCTGGTAGTAGCGCAGGGTCAGATCCCCCAGCAGCCAGTCGTTGAAGACATGATCCAGCCGCAGCTGGTACACCTGGGCGGCGAGATCCTGATAGTCAGATGACTCGTTTGCGTTCCAGTCGATGTCCGCCAGGAAGTTGCCCGCATCGTCGGTGGGAATGCCCCGCAGGCGGGCGCCGCCGTAATGCTGCAACACATCGGTGAACTGGGCGGTCACGCTGGTGGCCGCCGACAGATCCCAGGCGTAGCCGAAGTCCAGGATGCGGTTGCGCACGTCCGTGTTGTTGCGGGACGGGTTCTCGTGGTCCTGGTAGAGGCCGATGCGATAGCGCTGGCTGTCCTCGTCATTCACCGGGCCGGAGAGCTCCAGGCTGCCGCCGGCAAAGTCCTGGTTGCCCCCGGTCAGGGAGACCTGGCGGCGGGTCTCGTGGCTGGGCTGCTTGGTGCGGTAGTTGATGGTGCCGCCGGGCTCGCCGCTGCCCATCAGGGCGGACGAGGGCCCCTTGATCACCTCCACCTGCGCTATGTTGAACAGCTGGGGAATGGCGAAGCCATTGAAGGGATCCCCCCGCACGCCGTCATACAGGATCTGATCCTGGCGAAAGCCGCGGAAGGTCACCCCTGAGTAGGAGTACTGGCTCACCCCGCTGATGGAGCGGTACAGATCGGTGATTTGCCGGGCCCCCTGATCCTCGATCAGGGTCTGGGGCAGCACCTGCACCGACTGGGGGATGTCATCCAGCGCCGTGGGGGTGCGGGTGGCGCTGCTGCTCTCCTCCGCCCGGTACAAGGAGAGGGCCCGACCGTAGACGGTGACCGTCTCCCCCTGGCTCTCCAGGGGCGCGGCGTTCGCCTCATCTGGGGTATCGTCGGCCAGGGCAGGCAGGGGCAGAGTGAGGGGCAACAGCAGGGCCAGCCAGCCGGGGCGGCCCAAATCGAAATCCATGTCCTTCATATGATAATAATTGTCAATTAAGCAAGGAGGCTCATGCTAATTGATAAAGATTATCAATTAAACCGGTTTACCGAGTTTTTTAGCGCAGTATGCACATGGGGGTGCCCGCCACGGGATCGGGGTGGATCTCCGCTTCCACCTGGAACACCCGGGCCAGCAGCGCCGGGGTCAGCACCTGTCGCGGACTGCCCTGGGCCACCAGGTAACCGTCCCGCATCAGGATCAGGTGATCGCAGTAGCGGCTGGCCTGGTTGAGATCGTGCAGCACGGCCACCAGGGTCCGCCCCTGATCCCGCAGCCGGCCCAGCAGCCCCATCAGCTCCACCTGGTGATTGATGTCCAGGTAGGTGGTGGGCTCGTCCAGCAGCAGGCAGTCCGTCTGCTGGGCCAGGGTCATGGCCAGCCAGACCCGCTGCCGCTGACCGCCGGACAGCTCGGTGAGCCGGCAATCCGCCAGCGCCGTCACCCCGGTGGCCGCCATGGCCAGCGCCACCTGGCGGAGATCCTCCGCCCCCAGCCGGCCCCACAGGCCGGTGTGGGGGGCCCGGCCATAGGCCACCGCCTCCGCCACCCGGATGCCCTCCGGCGTCTCCTGAGCCTGGGGCAACAGGGCCACCTGGCGGGCATAGGCCCGGGGTCGCCAACCCCGCAGATCCTCGCCCTGCCAGCAGACCCGGCCTGAGCTTGGCGCCTGCAGCCGTCCCAGGGCCCGCAACAGGGTGGACTTGCCGCAGCCGTTGGGGCCCAACAGGGCAGTGAAGCGGCCCGGCGGCAGGGCCAGATCCAGCCCCTTGAGCACGGGGCCGGCGCCGTAATCCACCACCAGTTGTTCGGTCGTCAGGGCCATGGCTAGCGCGTCCTCAGCAGCAGATAGAGAAAATAGGGTGCCCCCAGCAGGGCGGTGAACAGACCCGCCGGCAGCTCCAGCGGCGGGTGCAGAATGCGGCCCAGCAGATCCGCCAGGCTCAGCAGCAGGGCCCCCACCAGCATGGCCGCCGGCAGCAGGCGGACATGCCGCCCCCCCACCAGACGGCGGGCCAGGTGGGGCGCCACCAGCCCCAAAAACGCCAGAGGGCCACAGACCGCCACCGCCGCCGAGCACCAGACCACCGCCAGCAGCAGGGCCCAACCCCGCAGCCGGGCCACCGGCAGCCCCAGCCCCTGGGCGCGCTCCTCCCCCAGCATCAGCAGATCCAGCCGACTGGCCAGCCAGGGCAACAGCGGCAGCAGGCTCCACCAGGGCAGCAGCAGGGGCAGCTGCTCCCAGCCCCGCCCCCACAGGCTGCCGGTGAGCCAGAGCAGGGCCTGATTGAGCTGCGGCGGCTGGGTGAGCAGCACTAAGTCCACGCCGCTGGCCAGCAGGGTGCCCAGGGCGACCCCGGTGAGGGCCAGGCGCAGGGGCGGGCAACGGGGGCCGCTCAACCACCACAGCAGCCCGGCGGCCCCCAGGCCACCGGTCAGGGCCAGCCAGGGCAGCCAGCCCGGGGCCAGCCCGGGCCAGACCACCAGGGCCAGCACCACCGCCAGGCTGGCCCCATGGCTCACCCCCAGCAGATCCGGCGCCGCCAAGGGATTGCGCACCACCGCCTGACACAGGCAGCCGGCGGCCCCCAGCATGGCCCCCACCAACCAGGCCAGCAGCAGGCGCGGCAGGCGCAGGCTCAGCAGGGTGAAATGGGCCGCGGCATCCGGCGCCCAAGCCTGCCACAGGGCCGACGGGGAGACGGCCACGGCCCCCAGGGAGAGGCTGCCCAGCAGGCTCAGCCCCAGCAGCCCGGTCAGCCACAGATAGGGACGCAGCGAGTACCGCAGCGAGGGAGGCAAAGAAGGGCTCATGTGCGGCGCACCAGATAGAGGAAGCAGGGCGCCCCCACCAGAGCCAGCAGGGCGCCGGCGGGGGTCTCCGCCGGGAAGGCCAGGGCGCGGCCCAGCAGATCCGCCGCCAGGGTCAGGCAGGCCCCCACCAGCATGGCGCAGGGCAGCAACCGCCGATGATCCACCCCCACCAGGGCCCGGGCCAGGTGGGGCCCCAGCAGGCCGACGAAGGCCACCGCCCCCACCCGGCTGACGCAGATCCCCACCAGCAGCAGCACCGTCAGGCTGAGGATCAGCCGCAGGGCCACCAGGTTCAGTCCCAGGCTGGCGGCCCGCGCCTCCCCCAGGGCCAGCAGGTTGGCCGCCGGCGCCAGGCCCAGGGCCAGCAGCAGCCCCAGCAGCAGGCCGGGCCAGCTGGACTGCCAGGTGGCGGGCTGCACCGCGGCAAAGGAGCCGGCCAGGAAGCTCAGCACCCCGCTGGCCTGCTCCTCCGCCAGCAGCAGGCCGGCCCGGGTCAGGGCGCCACACAGGGCGCTGACGGCGATGCCGGCCAGCACCAGGCGGCCCCGCTCACCCCGCCAGCCGCTGCCCAGCAGCATCACCAGGCCCCAGGCCAACAGGCCGCCGACCATGGCTCCCAGGGGCAGGCCAATAGTCGAGTCCAGCGGCAGCCAGGCACTCACCAGCACCACCCCCAGGGCCGCCCCGGCATTGACCCCCAAGAGCCCGGGCGAAGCCAGGGGATTGCGGGTCAGGGCCTGCATCAGGCAGCCGGCGGCGGCCAGGGCCGCCCCCACCAGGCCCGCCAGCAGCACCCGGGGCAGCCGGATCTGGCGCACCACCAGATCCGCCATGCCGCCGGGGGTGCCCAGCAGGGCCGCCAGGGCCTGCCCCGGAGAAATGGGCAGCGCCGACCAGGCGAACAGGCCCGCCCAGGCCAGCAGGCAGAGCAAAAGCCCCAGCCACAGGCAACAGATACCGCCGCGGCCCATGGCTCAGCCCTGGGCCAGGCGAACCAGATCCGCCGCCATCAGCTCCGCCGCCAGCAGGCCGCGGCAGCGGGACCAGAGGTTGCCGGACACGGGCCACAGATGCCCGGGCTTTGCCGCCGTCAGCAAGGGCCACAGAGGTTGTTGCTGCCATTGGGCCACCAGGCTCTTGGGACCATAGTCCCCCACCAGCAGATAATCGGGATTGAGGGCCAGCAGCTGCTCCAGGCCGATCTGCCGGGAGCCCAGATCCTGCCCCTCCGGCGCCGGCGTACTCAGCCCCAGGGCCTGCAGCACGCCACCGGCATAGGAGGCGGCGGGATGGGCAAAGAAGGCGTTCTCCCGGCTGACGCCAAACTGCAGGGTATGGCCCCGCAATGGGGTCAACTGGCGGGCGGCTTGCGCCATGCGCGCATGGTGCAGGGTCAGCCTGGCCTGCATGGCGGCCTGGCGCCCCACCGCCCGGCCCACCTGGGCCGCCGCCGTCAGATTGGCCTCGTAGCCGACCCGGCTGGAAGGCAGCAGCAGGGTGGGGGCGATCCGGGACAAGGCGCCGTAGATGGCGCCGTGGCGCTCCCCATCCGCCAGGATGAGATCCGGCTTGAGATCGGCGATCACCTCCAGGCTGGGCTGGGCCCGGGACCCCACCGACCGCCAGGGCGCCAGGCCCTGGCGCAGCGCCGGCAACAACCGAGCCGGACTGCCGTCATCGGCGATCCCCACCGGGCTCACCCCCACCGCCACCAGGGCATCCACCAGGGAAAATTCCAGCGCCACCACCCTTGTGGGGGCTTGGGGCAGCCGCAGTTCCCCCTGCTGGGTCGGCAAGACGATGGGCTGGGCCGACAGGCTGAGGGACAACCAGAGCGGGCCCAGCAGCAGGCAGATTCGGGACAACATGAGCAGACTCCGGCGGGCAACAAGGGCCGGATTATATTGAGAATGGTTCGCAATAATCAACACGGATCCCGGCCAGACCCCGGCCGGCCGGGAGCGACCGGCGCCCCATCCCCCCGTCCACCTGCCATTGCCGCCAGTTGTTACTCAAGGGAAATGGGCGCATATTGCCCACCGCCCGATTCAGGGCAGCTACGCTTAAATCCCTGGTTTTACACATGAGGACACAAAGATGGACAACAAAGTACGGATACTGCTTGGCATCATGACCCTGGCCCTGGCCGCCTGCGGCGACCCCAAGCCCACCCCGGCCGAACCGACCAAGGAGCCGGTAGCCGCTGCGGCCGAGGCCACCAAGCAGGCCGCTGCCGACGCCATGGCGACCACAGAGCAGGCAGCCTCCGCCGCCATGGACACCACCAAGCAGGCCGCCGCTGACGCCATGGCCGCCACCGAACAGGCCGCCTCCGCCGCCGTGGATGCCACCAAGGACGCCGCCGCTGACGCCATGGATGCCACCAAGGATGCCGCGGCCGCCATGACCGAGGAGATGGACGAAGCGGCGGATGCCATGAAGTCGGACAGCGACGAGAAGAAGTAACCCCAGCGTCTGTCCCCCCAGGGCTGCCACCGCAGCCCTCCCGTCCACCACAGGGCTGCCAATGCAGCCCTGTGGCGTCTTCACAGCACAGCCTCCCGCCGTTGGGCGGGGGCGCGGCCACTGGGGTTGGCCGGCCTCGGTGGCCGGGTTTGTGCCCACTTATATTCTGACGGTTTGCCCACCGCCGTTGGCTTGATCAATTTGTTTAGGTCCGTTGCGCCCTACTCGGCTTTGGGCTTTTTGCCTGCCCCATGGCGCACGGGGGCGCGGGAAGGGGGGCCATGCTGCCCCCTTCCAACGTCATCCCTGACAAACGGCCCGCTCCGGGCTCCTGCCCTGCGCGCCAAACCGGGGCCGGGATATTCAATCCCGTCCCTTATCCGGTTTGGCCCCCAGCACTCCCCGCTGTCTGGGCCTGCGGCTTCCCTCGGCGTCCGCGCCGGGCTTGGGGCACGTTATCGACACCCGCTTCGCCGTCCCTGGCTTCGCACCCCGCTCGGGCTATCCCTGCCCTCGCGCCAAACCGGGCCGGGATACTTAATCCCGTCCTTTACCGGTTTGGCCCCGACATGACGATAACTGGCTCGGCGTCCTGCCTCGCCGCCCCGCCCACCGTGGCCGCCTCGGCCAGACAGAGGGGAGCCGGATCCAGTTAGCCAGCCCGTTCGGGGTTTCAGGTTGGGTGAGTTCTTTCACATGCGTGCGATTAAGCTGCGCTAATCGCACCTACAAGAGCAGAGCCGGCGATGCCTCTCGCCGCCTCCCTGCGGCTCATTCCCTCCAGCCCCCACCCCGCTCGGCCCGGTCGAGGGCAACCCCAAGCACGGCTGGAATAGTGCGCCATGCGACAAAATTCCATTTGAAACCAATATCATTATTTCCTAATGAAGTTTTATTAGGTAACTTGGTTGCCAATTGAACAATACGGTGCAATACAGCTGCAGCTATTACACCCTCGGCGAACCATTGCATCCTTCATTTTTTAATATTAATAAGGTCAGAGAATATGAGTAAAGTTGAAGCTGTAATATTTGATTTGGACAACACTCTTGTCAACACAAAAGCTCTTGAGGGCTTCAGAAAAAGCACCCCAGGTGAAGCCCCTAGCGAAGATCTATTAAGGGAAACAAAAGTATACCCTAAAGTAAGGACAATATTACGCGAGATTTTATCTAAGGGAGTTAAACTAGCCATAGTAACTAATTCGACGAAAAGATATGCCCACGCCATTCTGGAATTTCATGACATAAAACGCTATTTTGGATCTATTATTACTTACAACGATGTATCTTTAGAAGGTAAGAAGCCATCTCCAAATGGAATTGAAATGGCAATGAAAGCTCTAAATGTTGGCAAAAAAGTTCTTTATATTGGGGATGATGAAGTTGATTTCAACGCTGCATATGCAGCACATATAAAACCTATTGCTCCAGCTTGGGCATCAAACAATCCAATTAAGCAAATTCCAGCGGCAATGCTAAGTTCAACTTACTTAATTGATGAACTGGATGATTATGATGGCATTAAATTACTTGCTGAGTTTGTAGCTAGAAATGGAGCATTCTCTTTACCAAAAAAACGTTATTACTTCATGCCTATGCTATTGAATGGCGATGTCGGCGCGCTAAAAAAAGAAAACATTGATGCCGTTTGTCTAGGTCGTTACTTTAGTCAAGGCGATCCATTAACAGCTTTGCTCCACAATAAACATGCACTTTCTCAAGAAATTTACAAGAAAGATTTACACCCTAATTATGTCATGCCAGAATATTTTGTTGACTTAACGCTTTTTTATATAAGCAAAGCGCCAAAGTTCTTCTACAACACTGATGATGCAAGATTTGACATAGTCACCGTAATACCATCAAAAAAAGGGAAAAATCCTAGACTCGAAAACATGTTGAATCGAGTATCAAAAAAATATCCCGACAAAGCCACTCGATTCATTAGCGACTTATTTTACTTTGAGGATGATGCACGCAGCCTTAAAACACTAGGTGGGAGAGATGTTCGAGAAGCCGAGATAAAGGAGAAATTAAAACTCAAAAATAAATATAAACATGAAATACAAGGTAGCAAAGTTCTTATAATTGATGATGTATTTACGACAGGAGCAACTTTGCGTGGTGCTTTTTCACTTATTGAACATTGCATACCTGATAGAATATTTGGTGTTTGCTTTGCCAAGACGGTTAATATAAAAACAGTTGACAAATTCTGTCCTGAATGTGGTCGAAAAATGCAATGCCGCACCAACAGGAAGACCGGTAAAATGTTCTGGGGTTGCACTGGATATTTTGAAAAAACTAATCAGTGTAGACATACAGAAGACTATTCGCAATAATTCGTGTATTATTCATTCATATGCTACGGTTCATGGAGAGATAATGAATAACTATATTAGCCAAGAGACCTTCACTTTGTTAATGCTAAGCAAAATAAAAGGCGTGGGCACAAAAAAATTATTATCTCTCTTTTCCATGCCTAACATGGGGGAACTCGTGTTTGAGGACCTAGCCCGCAACCTGACAAAAGACAACAGAAATGGATCCAAGGCAATAAAAGAGGAATCTCTGCACTTTGCAGAGACGCAAGTTGCCGAAGCAAAAAACAGAAACCATAGAATAATATCCATTTTTGATCATGAATATCCAAGTCACTTGAAACTATTACCAGATGCACCACCAATTTTATTTGTTGCGGGAGACATTGAACTTCTCAATAAAAAAACCGTCGCGGTAATAGGCACTCGCGACCCGACCGAACATGGCAAAATAATTTGTGAAAGATTAACGAAGTGGCTGGTGGAAAACAATTGGATTATTGTTAGCGGCCTTGCCAAAGGCATTGACAGTATTTCTCATAAAACATGCATAGAAAACCAAGGGAGAACTGTGGCTGTATTGGCTCATGGGTTGGAAAAAATATACCCTTCGGAAAATCGAAATCTGGCTGACGCAATTTTAGCCTCAGGCGGAGCCATCTTGAGTGAATACCCATACAACTCTTTCACTGGCAAATCTAACTTTGTAAAAAGGGACTCAACACAAGCAGGGCTATCATCTTGTGTTTTTCTTGTCCAAACGGGGGTTAATGGTGGAAGCCTTCATGCCTCTAGAGCCATTTTGAAATATGGTCGTCCATTGGTGGTAGTAGGTCAATCTAAAACCGATGAGTCTAAAAGACCTGAAAATGCAGAAGGTAACCTCATACTATTGAATGGTTCATACAATGATGTAGTTAACATCATAGGATTCAACTACAAAGAAAGTCTATTTTTAAAAATGAAAAACAAAGATGATTTTTCAAAAATCAATGAATCAATAATGTGCTTTTCAAATCCAGATGTAATTGTTTCACCGGGAAATTATAAGTTACTGTGATGTAAATAGCCCGCGTAGGGCGCAATAGCGCAGCATATTGCGCCGTATTAACGAGCCAGATAAAACAACCCAGCCCGCGTAGGTACGATTAGCGCCAGCGTAATACGCATGGGGATTCAACACCAAGGCCCAATAACACCACCGACCGCCCTTGGCCGGGCCGAGTGGCGGGCGGTGTGCAGGGGATGGCCCGCAGGGAGGCGGGCTTAGCCAGCGCCGGTCCAGGGATGGGCCGTCGCTGGCGGCCCCGGAACAACGACCAGAGCGAGGGGTTGTCCCGGCCATGGGCAAAAGGCCAGGGATTGCAAAGGGGCGGGCCAGCGCCCCTTTGCCCGCCCCCGCCCAGCGGCGGTTAGTTGATCGCCAGAGCCCAAGAGGGCGGAACCTCACCCAGCAGCCACAAAAAAAGGGCCGTCTCTCGACGGCCCTCATTCATCCCGACAGGCTGCGCCCAACCGGCACAGCCAAAGCGCAGCTTAGTGCTCCCGCGTCTTGCGGAAGACGACATCTGGATACCGCTCCATGGTCAGATTCAGGTTCACCATGGTGGGGGCGATATAGGTCAGGTTGTCCCCGCCATCCAGCGCCAGGTTGATGGCGCACTTGCGCTGGAAGTCATCCAGCTTCTTGCCGTCCTTGCACTCCACCCAGCGGGCGGTGCTGACGTTGATGGGCTCGTAGATGGCCTCGACGTTGTATTCGGTCTTCAGGCGCGACACCACCACGTCAAACTGCAGCACCCCCACGGCGCCGACGATGAGGTCGTTGTTCTCGATGGGGCGGAACACCTGCACCGCGCCCTCCTCGGAGAGCTGCACCAGGCCCTTCAACAGCTGCTTCTGCTTCAAGGGGTCTTTCAGGCGGATGCGGCGGAACAATTCCGGGGCGAAGTTGGGGATGCCGGTGAACTTGATGTCCTCACCCTGGGTGAAGGTGTCGCCTATCTGTATGGTGCCGTGGTTGTGCAGACCTATGATGTCCCCCGGGTAGGCCTCTTCGGCCTGCTCCCGGTCACCGGCCATGAAGGTCACGGCGTCGGAGATCACCACGTCCTTGCCGATGCGTACGTGGCGCAGCTTCATGCCCTTCTCGTACCGACCGGATACCACCCGCATAAAGGCGATGCGGTCGCGGTGCTTGGGATCCATGTTCGCCTGGATCTTGAACACGAAGCCGGAGAACTTCTCCTCGCTGGCCGCCACGGCCCGGGCGTCGGTCTGGCGCGGCATGGGGGCCGGCGCCCACTCGGTGAGGCCGTCCAGCATGTGGTCCACGCCGAAGTTACCCAGGGCGGTGCCGAAGAACACAGGGGTCAGGCTGCCGTCGAGGAAGGCCTGGCGGTCGAAGGGGTGGGAGGCGCCCTGCACCAGCTCCAGTTCGCCCTTGAGCTGCTCCAGCAGATCCTCGCCCACCGCGGCTGCCAGCTCGGGGTTGTCCAGCCCCTGGATCACCCGCTTCTCCTGGATGGTGTGGCCCTTACCTGTCTGGTAGAGGATCACCTCGTTGTTGTAGAGGTGGTAGACCCCCTTGAACAGCTTGCCGCAGCCGATGGGCCAGGTGATGGGGGCGCACTTGATCTTGAGCTCGTTCTCCACCTCGTCCAGCAGCTCCATGGGATCCCGGATGTCCCGGTCCAGCTTGTTCATGAAGGTGAGGATGGGGGTGTCCCGCAGCCGGGTGACTTCCATCAGCTTGCGGGTGCGGTCTTCGACCCCCTTGGCGGCGTCGATGACCATCAGGCAGCAGTCCACCGCCGTCAGGGTGCGGTAGGTGTCTTCGGAGAAGTCTTCGTGGCCCGGGGTGTCCAGCAGGTTCACCAGGCACGCGTTGTAAGGGAACTGCATCACGGAGGTGGTGACCGAGATGCCCCGCTCCTTTTCCATCGCCATCCAGTCGGACTTGGCGTGCTGACCCGAGCCGCGGCCCTTGACGGTGCCGGCGCGCTGGATGGCGTTGCCGAACAGCAGCACCTTTTCGGTGATGGTGGTCTTACCCGCGTCCGGGTGGGAGATGATGGCGAAGGTGCGGCGCTTGCCCACCTCGGTAAGGAACTGTGACATGGAAAGGTCCCGTGATGACGCAAAACTCGAGAAAGTGGCCGCGGATTATAAACCAAGGGCAGTTTTTGCCCAAACAAATGCGCGCCGCGGCCCCATGGCCCTCGGTGCGCAAGCGCGGCCTGGGGTAGAATGAGGCCCAGACCGCCCCGCCTGCGATGACAAAAGGGTGATCCCGGCCCGGCCGGCCGCCTGGGAGGGGTCGCCCAGGAATAGTATAATCGCTCTACCTTTTTACCCGGCCTCGCCCGTGGCCGGGTCAACGGAATGGATTCGACATGGCGTTACACACCTGGGGGCGACGCGCCCTCCTGCTGCTACTGTGCGGCCCCGCCCTGGCACTGGCCCAACCGCTGGACTTTGACCGCGCCTGGCAGCAGGTGCTGAGCCAGAACCCCGGCCTCAAGGCCGAGCAGGGCGGCATCACCAAGGCCGAACAGCTGGCGGATGCCGCCCGGGCCCTCTACCTGCCGGACATCAGCGTCAGTGGCCAGGCCACCCACATGGCCAAGCCCATCGAGCTGGATCTGGCGGATCTCAACCCCATGGCGCAGCTGTCCCAGGACGCCACCCTGGGCCCGCTGCTGGGCCAGCTGCTGGCCGGCATCGGCGGCAGCAGCGCCCTGGTGACCCCCTTCACCAAGCAGGATCTGGTGACCAGCTCCATTCAGGCCATGTGGCCCCTGTACGCCGGCGGCCGCATCGATGCCGCCCAGACCATACGCGGCGCCCAGGTGGACGAGGCCCGCCAGCAGTATGCCTTGAAACAGATGGCTGCGTTCGAGACCCTGGCCCAGCGCTACTTCGGCGTCCAGCTGGCCCAGCAGCTGCTGGCCACCCGTCAGGCCCAGCAGGATCTGCTGGCCCATCACCTGACCCAGGCCAATCAGCTGGCCAAACAGGGGCAGATCGCCGAGGTGGAGCGCCTGTCCGCCGAGTCTGCCCTGGCCAACGCCCAGATCCAGACCGATCAAGCCCGCCGCCAGACGGAGATCGCCCGGCTGGCCCTGGCCAGCCTGCTGGGGGAGACGGGGCAGCCCCAGCCCAGCCTGCCGCTGTTTATCAACCGCCAGCTGCCCCCTGAGGCGACCCTGCTGGCCGACACCCTGGCCCATCACCCCGGCCTGCAGCTGCTGGACGCCAAGGCCCGCCAGGCCGAGGGGCTGGCCACGGTGGAGTCGGGCAAGCGGCTGCCGGAGGTGTTCCTGTACGGCAACTACCAGCTGTATGAGCAGGACACCCTGGCGGCCAAGATGGCGCCGGACTGGCTGGTGGGGGTGGGGGTCAAGGTGCCCCTGGTGAGCCGCGAGGGCCACAGCGACACCCTGGCCGCCGCCGCCACCACCCGGCTGCAGGTGCGGGATATGCTGGCCCAGCTGAGGCAGGATCTGAGCCTGCTGGTGCAGCAGAGCTGGCGGGAGGCCGATCAGGCGCGCCAGGAGTATGAGTCCAGCGCCCACACCCTCGAGCTGGCCCAGGCCAACCTCAAGCTGCGGCAGAGCGCCTTTACCCAGGGGCTGGGCACCTCGCTGGATGTGCAGGAGGCCCAGACCCGATTGCTGGGGGTGCAGACCCAGCGCCAGGCCGCCGCCTACCGTTATGACATCGCCCTGGCCCGCCTGCTGGCGCTGGCCGGCCGGGCCGCCGAATTCAGCCAATACCCGCAACACGCCGACGTGGAGTTTCAATCATGAGTGCCCTGTCCCGCCGCCTGCCCCTGCTTGCCCTGCTGCCCATCGCCGCCCTGGCGGGGGCCACCTGGTGGGCCACCCGCCCCGCCCCCGTGCGCCTGCAGGGACAGATAGAGGCGCAAAGCTACAGCGTGGCCTCCAAGATCCCCGGCCGCATCGACCGCGTGTTGGTCAAGAAGGGCGACCCGCTCCAGCAGGGGGATCTGGTATTCCGCCTGACGAGTCCCGAGCTGGATGCCAAGATGCAGCAGGCCCAGGCCGGTGAGGCCGCCGCCAGCGCCCTGGCCCGCAACGTGGAGCTGGGCGCCCGGGAGCAGCAGGTGCTGGCCGCCAAGGATCAGTGGCGCCGGGCCCAGGCCGCCGCGGATCTGCACCAGACCACCTACCAGAGACTGGATGCCCTGTTTAGGGAAGGGGTGCTGGCAGAGCAGAAACGCGACGAGGCCCTGACCCAGTGGCGCACCAGCCAGTTGGCCGCCGATGCCGCCCAGCAGCAATACCTGCTGGCCCAGGAAGGGGCGCGGGAGGAGCAGAAACAGGCGGCCCGGGAGCAGGCCAAGCGGGCGGCGGGGGCCGTGGCCGAGGTGGCCGCCTACCAGGCGGAAACCGAGGTGCGCAGCCCCGCCAGCGGTGAGGTAAGCCAGGTGCTGTTGCAACCGGGGGAGCTGGCGCCCCAGGGCTTCCCCGTGGTCACCCTGCTGGACATGCACGACGCCTGGCTGCGGCTGCAGGTGCGCGAAGACCGGCTCAAGCACTTCCCCATGGGGCGGGAGTTCGAGGTGCGCCTGCCGGCCATCGACGACCAGCCCCACCGCTTCAGGGTCAGCCACATCGCCGTGATGGGGGAATACGCCACCTGGCGGGCCACCGACAGCGGCAGCGGGTTTGACATGCGCAGCTTCGAGGTGGAGGCCAGGCCCCTGGAGGCCGACCTGCCCCTGCGGGTGGGCATGAGCGGCCTGGTGAGCCTGGATGCCGACTAATCGTTGGCTTCTGCCCTGGCGGCTCATCAGCCAGGACCGCTGGCAGCTGGCCCTGCTGCTGTGGCTGCCCCTGCTGCTGGGCCTCTGGCTCTGGTCGCTGTTTGGCAACGGACTGCCGCGGGATCTGCCCATCGGGGTGCTGGATCAGGACGGCAGCCACCTCTCCCGCCGGGTCAGCCAGCTGCTGGACGACAGCGCCGGGCTCCAGGTCACCCGGCAGTTCAGCCAGTGGCCAGAAGCCGCCGACGCCCTGCGCAGCGGCCGCCTCTACGGCCTGGTGATCCTGCCCTACGAATTTGAAAAGGATGTGCGGCTGGGCAAGCAGCCGGTGGTGGAGGCGCGCTACAACGGCCAGCTGCTGCTGGTGGGCCGGCTGGTGAACGGCAGCCTGCAGCAGGCCCTGGGCACCGCCAACGCCAGCCTCGCCGGCCTGACCGCCCTGGCCCACGGCGTGCCGAGCCCGGGTGCCCTGGGCCAGGCGGCGCCCATCCGGGTGCAGATCACGCCGCTATTTAACCTCAGCACCAACTACGCCCAGTTTCTGCTCAGCGCCATCTGGCCGGCCATCTGGCAGATCTTCTGCGTGGTGCCCGTCATAGTGGGGCTGGCCCGCCACGGACGCCAGATGCCGGACGGGCTGGGCCGCGTCGGCCTGCCGCTGCTGCTGCCCTACTGGCTCATCGCCTGGGGCTGGGGCGCCCTCATGCTGCTGGCCTTCCGGCTGGCCGGCTGGCCCCAGGCCGGCAGCCTGGCCATGCTGCTGCTGGGCCAGGGGCTGATGGTGGGGGCGAGTCTGGCCCTCGGCTGCCTGCTCTACCTGCTGACCCGGGACGCCACCCGGGCCATGAGCCTGGCGGCGGCCTTCACCGCCCCGTCGTTGGCCTTTATCGGCATCACCTTCCCCACCGAGCAGATGAACGGCTTCGCCAGCGTCTGGCGCAGCCTGCTGCCGGTCTCCCACTACGTGGATCTGCAGGTGCAGCAGGGCCACTACGCCATGACGGGGCTGGCGGCCTGGCTGCCCATCCGCAACCTGCTGCTGTTTTGCCTGCTCTGGCTGCCGGTAGCCTGGCTCATCCGGAGGGCGCGCCGTGGCTGAGTTTGTGGATCTGCTGCGCCAGGAAACCCGCCGCCTGTTCACCGACAGGGCCATACTGCTGACCCTGTTCGGCGGCCTGCTGTACTACTTCCTGCTCTACCCCTCCCCCTATGCCAACCAGGTGGCCCGGGAGCTGCCGGTGATCCTGGTGGATCAGGACGACAGCGTGCTGTCGCGCCAGCTGGCCTTCATGGCGGAGGCCACCCCCAATCTAAGGTTTGTCGCCACCGCCAGCACATTGGAGGCGGCCCAGCAGCGGCTGCGGCACAACGAGGCCCGGGGCATACTGGTGATACCGCCGCACTTCATGCGCGATGTGCGCCTGGGCCGCAGCGTCACCCTGGCCCTGGCGGCGGATGCCACCTACTTCCTCAGCTACAGCGGCATCGCCGAGGGCCTCAGCACGGCGGCCGCCACCCTGGGGGTCGGCATCCAGGTGCAGCGGCGGCTAGCCAGCGGCGAGGCCCTGCCCCAGGCACTGCACGACAGCCGGCCCTTCGCGGTGAACAGCGTGCCCCTGTTCAACCCCACCCTGGGCTACCAGCCCTATGTGCTGCCGGCGGTGTTCCTGCTGATCCTGCACCAGACCCTGCTCATCGGCGCCGGTCTGCAGGCCTGCGGCCAGCGGCTGGCCTGCCGGGCCGGCGAGACCGGCTACTGGCAGAGCGCCTCGCCCCTCACCCTGCTGGTGGCCCGCACCAGCCTGTTCACCCTGCTCTATCTGCTGTTTGCCCTGGCCTACCTGGTGGTGGGGCTGGCCTGGTACGGACTGCCGCGGCTGGCCACCCTGGGGCAGTTGCTGCTGCTCTGGCTGCCGCTGTTTATGACCATCAGCTGCCTGGGCAGCCTGCTGGGCAGCCTGCTGCCGCGCCGGGAGCTGGTCACCGCCCTGGTGGTGCTCAGCTCCCTGCCCATCGTCTTCGTCACCGGTTTCATCTGGCCCAATGAGGGGCTGCCGGCCTGGCAGGCCGCCCTGGCCCAGTGGATCCCCGCCACCCCGGGGATCCAGGCCTTTCTCAAGCTGCAGGTGGAAGGCGCCGATCTGTCCCAGATCCGGCCCGAGCTGGGCCAGCTCTATGGCCAGCTGGCCCTCTATGGCCTGCTGGCCTGGTGGGGAATAAGGCGCCGTCAGCGGGTGGCGTGATCGCCAGGTCGCGGGATCAAAAAAGGAAACCGCAAAGGCAGTTGCGGCATCAACAACGTTTTTTTAAAGCAAAAGCCAACCCTAACCCTCCCCTTAAAAATAATGCGAGGGAAAAATCGTTCCTCCCCCTTACCAAGGGGGAGGTTAGGTGGGGGATGGCTTGCCGCTTTTTCTATTCGCCAGCCTACAGGCGGAAGCGACCCACCTGGCCGTTCAGGCTCTCGGCCTGCTGCAGCTGGGCCTGGGACAGGGTCTCCCCCTGGCCGGCATGGCGGATCAGCTGATCCGCCAGTTCCTTGATGGCGTGGATGTTGCGCGTCACCTCGTCGGTGACCTGATGCTGCTCCTCGGCGGCGGTAGCGATCTGGGTGGCCATGTCGGAGATCACCTCGATGGCCCGGGTGATGCCCGCCAGGGCAGCGCTGGCCGCATCGGCATCCTGCACGCTGAGGCCGGCCTGCTCACGGCTGCGCTGCATCCTGGCCACGGCGGCGCGGGTGCTCTGCTGCAGGGTGGCTATGGTGCCCTGGATCTCTGTGGTGGCGCTCTGGGTACGACCGGAGAGCACCCGCACCTCGTCCGCCACCACGGCGAAACCCCGGCCATGCTCACCGGCCCGGGCCGCCTCGATGGCGGCGTTCAGCGCCAGCAGGTTGGTCTGCTCGGCAATGGCGGTGATGGTGGTCAGCACCCCGGAGATGGCCTGGGCATGGAGATCCAGCTCATCTATGACGCCGGTGGCCTGGGCCACCTCGTCCGCCAGGGCGGTGATGGACTGGCGGGTCTGGTCCACCAGCACGCTGCCCTGTTGCACGCTCTGGCTGCAGCCCTGAGCCTCGGTGGCGGTCAGCTCGGCATGCTGGGCGATCTCGGCGGTGGCGGAGGTCATTTCGGTGACGGCGGTGGCCACCATGGCGATCTCCTGCTCCTGGCGCTTGACCTCGTTGCGGCTGTTTTCCGCCTGACTCAACCCCTGGCGGGCACTGACTTCCAGGCGCCCTGCCTCATCCCGCACCTGGCCGATCAGGCTGTGCAGGCTGCCGATAAACTGGTTGAAACTGCCTGCTAGCTCACCCACCTCATCCTGGCTGGTGACAGCGATGCGCTGGGTCAGATCCCCATCCCCCCCGGCGATATGGGCCAGGGCGCTGGAGACCCGCCGCAGAGGGGCGATCAGCACACCGATCAGGGCACCTATGGCCAGCAGGCTGACCAGCAGCACCACGGCCGTGATGATGGCCTGATGCAGCAGCTGCTGTTTGAGGGGGGCCAGCAGGGTGTCCTGGTCCACTAGGCTCAGCAGCTGCCAGTGGGTGTCGGGAATGGGTTTGCGCCACAGCAGCTTGGTGCGGCCGGCTAGGCTCACCACTTGGGGTTCGCTTGCATTCGACTGCAGGTTCACGCCGCCGAGCAGCTGGCTCAGGGGCTGCAGCACCAGCTTGGCATCCCGATAGGCCACTATCTTGCCTGCGCCATCCACCACCAGGCTGAAGCCGTCCGCCGGCAGGCTCATCTCCGCCAGGATCTGCTGCAGCCGCGCCGTGGTGATGTCGCCACCGAGCACACCACCGGCTGTTTGTTCCACCAAGGAGAGTACCACGGCGGGCGGATTGTAGGTGTCATCCAGATAGGGATCGGTGAGCTGTACGCCGGACTTGCCCTGGGCGGCCTGATACCAGTCCTCAGACCTGGGGTCGTAGTTGCTGTAGTCGGTCGGGTCTTCCAGCTCATCATCCAGCATGCCGCCCTGCGCGTCGCCAAAGTAGAGGCTTTGGAAATCACTGGCCAGGCGCACCAGGTAGAGGCTGGCACTATCCCGCACCTTGCCCTGACTGGCCAGGGCCTGCACGGCGGCCCGCTTGGCGTTGAGCCAGTCGCCTATGCTGGCGGCACTGCGCGCCGAGAGCCGGTCGATATGGGCATAGTTGCCGTCGATCACCTGCTCGCGCAGGGCGCGATAGGCCAGGCCAGACAACAGCAGGATGACGCACAGCAGCGCCAACCCCACGCTAAGCAACAGCTTGCGCTTCAGATTCAGAGTCAACATCGAGATTTCCAGTCCATATGGTAAAAAACGGGCCCGGCCCGCGCGCCCACATCACCCGGTCACTAAACGACCAGAATGCGCAGAAACTTTATTAGGTTCTTCGCAAGGTTACGCCCTTAGCCGGCAAAAAAACAGGGAGGCCATAGGCCTCCCTGTTTTCGCTTGGAGCTGACTGTTACAGCGCCTTGAGGATCTTATCCACCGTGGCCTTGGCATCGCCGAAGCACATGTAGGAGTTTTCCTTGAAGAACAGCGGGTTCTGTACCCCGGCATAGCCGGTGTTCATGGAGCGCTTGAACACCACCACGTTCTGCGCCTTCCACACCTCCAGCACCGGCATGCCGGCGATGGGGCTGCCCGGATCTTCCATGGCCGCCGGGTTGACGGTGTCGTTGGCACCGATCACCAGCACGGTATCGGTATCGGCGAAGTCCTCGTTGATCTCGTCCATCTCCAGCACGATATCGTAAGGCACCTTGGCCTCGGCCAGCAGCACGTTCATGTGACCCGGCAGACGACCGGCCACCGGGTGGATGCCGAAGCGTACCTTGATGCCCTTGTCACGCAGCTTCTGGGTGATCTCGGCCACCGGGTACTGGGCCTGAGCCACCGCCATGCCGTAGCCGGGGGTAATGATGACGGAGGAAGAGCCCTTCAGCAGCTCGGCCACGTCGTCTGTGCTCATCTCGCGGTACTCGCCCACTTCCTCGCTGCTACTGCTGCTGACACCGTCGGTACCGAAACCACCGGCAATCACCGAGATGAAGGAGCGGTTCATGGCCTTACACATGATGTAGGACAGGATGGCACCGGAGGAGCCCACCAGGGCACCGGTGACGATCAGCAGGTCGTTGGAGAGCATGAAGCCCGCCGCTGCCGCCGCCCAACCTGAGTAGGAGTTCAGCATGGAGACCACCACCGGCATGTCGGCGCCACCGATAGAGGCCACCAGGTGCCAGCCGAAGGCCAGGGCGATGACGGTCATCAGCAGCAGAGCCAGGGTGGAGCCGCCTACCTTGACGAAGTAGATCATCAGCAGCACGGAAACCACCACGGCCAGCAGGTTCAGCTTGTGCTTGTGGGGCAGGGACAGCGGCTTGGAGCTGATGATGCCACGCAGCTTGCCGAAGGCGACGATGGAGCCGGTGAAGGTCACGGCACCGATGAACACGCCCAGGAAGATCTCCACCAGGTGGATGTTGAGCATGGCGCCGGTCAGGTGACCGTTATGGGCGGTCTCCTGGCCCAGGGCATCCACGGCCGCCTTGACGGTGGCCATGATCTCGTCGGCGCTGCCGGACAGGGACAGCACCAGCTGGGTAGGGGTTTCCGCCGGCAGCAGCTCGATGAAGCTGTTGAAGCCCACCAGCACGGCGGCCAGGCCGACGAAGCTGTGCAGCACGGCCACCAGTTCCGGCATCTGGGTCATCTCGACCTTGAGGGCCAGACGGGCACCGATGGCGGCACCCACCACCATGGCCACCAGGATGTAAATCACCCCGCCGACACTGGGGCTGGCGATGGTCGCCACCAGGGCGATGGCCATACCAGTGATACCGAACCAGTTGCCGTACTTGGCGGTTTCCTGCTTGGACAGGCCCGCCAGCGTGAGAATGAACAGGACGGCGGCAATGATATAGGCAGCCGTAACCAATCCATGAGACATGTTGTTTCTCCCTTAATCCTTACGGAACATCTTGAGCATGCGGTGGGTCACGGTGAAGCCCCCCGAGATGTTGATGGTGGCAATCAGCACGGCGAAGAAGGCCAGCCCCTTGATTAGCCAGGAATCACTGCCGATCTGCAGCAGGGCCCCCACCACGATAATGCCGGACACCGCATTGGTGACGGACATCAAGGGGGTGTGCAGGGCGTGGGTGACGTTCCATACCACGTAGTAACCCACCACGCAGGCCAGCACGAACACGGTGAAGTGGGAGAGGAACTCAGGCGGTGCCACATGACCCACCCAGGCAAACGCGGCCAGCCCCAATGCCCCCAGCACATACTTGAGCTTGGAGGGTGCCTTGGGGGCGGCCTTCACCGGCGCGGCGGCCGGGGCGGCCTTGGGCGCGGCGGAGACGCTGATGGCCGGCGGCGGGAAGGTCACCTCGCCCTGGCTCACCACGCTCATGTTGCGCAGGATCACATCCTCGAAATCGATGTTGATGTTGCCGTCCTTCTCCTTGCACAGCAGCTTGGACAGGTTCACCAGGTTGGTGCCGTACAGCTGGGAGGATTGGGCCGGCAGGCGACCGGGCAAGTCGGTGTAGCCGATGATCTTCACGCCACCCTCGGTGACATGCAGCTGGCCCGGTACCGTGTATTCGCAGTTGCCACCGGCCTGGGCGGCCATGTCCACGATCACGGAGCCCGGCTTCATGCTGTCCACCATCTCGCGGGTGATCAGCTTGGGTGCCGGCTTGCCGGGGATCAGGGCGGTGGTGATGATGATGTCCACCTCCTTGGCCTGGGCGGCAAACAGCGCCATCTCAGCCTTGATGAACTCTTCAGACATCACCTTGGCGTAACCGTCGGAGGAGGAACCGTCCTCACCACCGAAGTCCAGCTTGAGGAACTCGCCCCCCATGGACTCGATCTGCTCGGCCACTTCCAGCCGGGTGTCGAAGGCGCGGACGATGGCGCCCAGGGAGCCGGCGGCCCCGATGGCGGCCAGACCGGCCACCCCGGCGCCGATCACCAGCACCTTGGCAGGGGGAACCTTACCGGCGGCGGTGATCTGACCGGTGAAGAAGCGACCGAACTCGTGGGCCGCCTCGATGACGGCCCGGTAGCCGCCGATGTTGGCCATGGAGGACAGGGCATCCAGGGCCTGGGCGCGGGAGATGCGCGGCACCATGTCCATGGCCAGCACGTTGATCTTGCGCTCGGCCAGCTTGGCCACCAGCTCGGGATTCTGCGCCGGCCAGACGAAGCTCACCAGGGTAGTGCCTTCCTGCAGAAGCGCGATCTCTTCGTCAGTGGGGGCATTGACCTTATAGATAAGCGGGGATTGCCACAGGGCTTGGGTGTCCACCACCTGGGCGCCGGCGGCCTCGAAGGCGGCATCGGCAAAGCTGGACAGCGCGCCAGCCCCGGATTCCACCGCCACATCGAAGCCGAGTTTCTTCAGTTGCTCCACGGTGGCCGGGGTGGCTGCCACCCGGGTCTCACCGACGAGACGCTCTCTCGGTATTCCAATCTGCATGTCTATTCCCTGAGGTTGAAAATGGTCGCTAACGGGAGCCGGCCCACCCCGGCAAGGGCACGCTCGGCTCAAACTTATCCATCAACGATTGACCAATCAAAAAACGGCCCATGAGGCCGTACCGGGTCAGCCCTGGCTGACAGGTAAGAGTTGGACCCTGATTAGTAACAGATTTTGCGGTCTATTAACACTCGATTCGGGCCGGACCAGTCAAGATCCGACCCGCGTCGTGAAAATGCCGCCAGGCCCCTACTCTAGCCACAACCGGCGACAACACAACTGTTTCCCCGCCGGTCACTTAGAATCATTCGGGCATTCAAATAACTTTTAGATCTTTACTGCGCGATGCTTAAAACCATTTAGCCATGGGACCGCCGCCAACCCGGGGGCCAGTGTCGCCCATCGGCCCCCGTCTCGGTAGCCCAATCCTGGCATTCTCTTGCCTGTTTGAGGCAAAGCCGCGGGCCCAAGCCTCACTTGGCGTACATGGCCTCGATCTCCAGGTGGAACGCCTGCTCGATCACCTTGCGCCTGAGCTTCAGGGTGGGGGTCAGCTCGCCCTTCTCCATGGCGAAGGGGCGGGGCAGCAGGGTGAAGGCCTTCACCTGCTCGAACTTGGCCAGCCCCTGCTGCAGCTCGTTGATGCGCTGCTCGAAGAAGGCCTTCACCTTGAGGTTGGCCAGCAGCTCCGCCTTGTTCTGGTACGAGACCCCTATGCTGCGGGCGTACTCCTCCAACGACTGGAAGCAGGGCACGATCAGGGCCGACACATAGTGGCGGGCGTCGGCAATGATGGCGATCTGCTCGATGAAGCGATCCTTGCCCAGGGTCCCCTCCACCAGCTGAGGGGCCACGTACTTGCCGGTGGAGGTCTTCATAAGCTCCTTGAGCCGCTCGGTGAACACCAGGTTGCCCCCCACGTCCAGGTAGCCGGCGTCGCCGGTGCGCAGGTAGCCGTCCTCGGTGAAGGCCTCGGCGGTGGCTTCCGGCTTGTTGAAGTAGCCCCGCATCATGGTGGGGCCCTTCACCTGGATCTCGCTATCCGGTCCCAGGCGTATCTGCAGCCCCGGCATGGGCCGCCCCGTGCTGCCCAACGGCAGGCTGTCGTCTTCCCAGCAGGAGACGGTGGCCAGGGTCTCGGTCATGCCGTAACCGTACTTGATGGGAAACCCCGCCCCCAGGAAGAAGCGGTTTACCTCATCCGCCAGCCGGGCGCCACCGATGGGCAGCATGCGGATGCGACCACCGAAGCGGGCGCGGATGGGACGAAAGATCAGCCGATCGACCAGGCCATGGCTCAGGCTCAGCCACAGGGGCAACCGTTCCCGGGCCTGACGCCGGGCCACCACCTTGGCCCCCAGCCGGCAGCCCCAGGCGAACAGGGCACGCCGCCAGGCGGGGGCCGCCGCCACCTTGGCCTGGATCTGGGCGTAGACCTTCTCGTAGATGCGCGGCACGGCGCACATCAAGGTCGGCTTGACCTCGTTCAGCACCTGCATCACCTGACGGGGATCGCTCATGTAGACGTTCAGCACGCCGCAGTAGAGCATGTAGAAGCTCCAGCCCCGCTCATAGATGTGGCTCAGGGGCAGCATGCACAAGGAGACATCCTCGGCGTTGAGCGCCACCCGGCGGTGGTGCTGCTCCATGGCGGCGGCCAGGTTGGCAAAGTCCAGCATGACCCCCTTGGGCTCCCCTGTGGTGCCTGAGGTGTAGACCAGGGTGAAGAGATCGGACAGATCCATCCGCGCCTCTCGCTCGGCACGCGCCTGGGCCAGGGCGGCATCGTCCCCCCGGCTCAGCAGCTGCGGCAGGGTCAGGATACGCGCGTCGCCGCAGGGCTGGGGCAGACGGTCGCCCAACCAGATCAGATGAGACAGCTCACCCTGCGCCAGCAGCTGACAGGCGTTGGCAAACTGCTCTTTATCACCGACCAGCAGGATGCGGATGCCGGCATCCTTGAGCACATACTGGCTCTGGGCCAGGGTGTTGGTGGCATACAGGGGCACAGTCACCCCGCGGGCGGCCAGGATACCCAGATCCGCCAGGGTCCAGGCCACCTGATTGGGGGACAGTATGCCCACCCGGTCCCCTTCCCCATGGCCCAGCGCCATCAGGCCCTGGGCTATGATATCCATCTGTTGGCCCAGCTGACGCCAGCTGACGTCCTGCCATTGGCCGTTGTGCTGCCCGCGCAGGGCAGGCCGGTCATTCATTCCCTCGATACGCTTCCGGATGACCTGAAGATAATGAAGCTTATGCATCGATATGTTCCTTCCGCCGTGACGGCGTCAATTCATCTGCCAAGATGACTTCTTTTGAGTACTAATTAGCCGATATGGAGGCGAGAATGGGCGCAGTCTACCCACAGGAATTTGAGCTTACAAGTGTTAGCTTAGTGCGCCACGGCACAAATTCGCGGCAAAAAGAGGGCTGCGAAACAGTGGACAAGGCCGTGCAGTCGCGCACAATAGCCAAGCGACCCCCTCTGGAGGACGAGACACCTTGTTCAAGAAGATCACCCTAGGCCTGTTGCTGGGTCTGGCCGCCAGCGCCCTGCTGCTGATCATGTATTTCGTGCTGATCGACCGCTGGCCCTGGCAGCATCCGCTGCCCTGGCACTACAACCTGGAAGGCTACCAGCAGGCGGCCAGCCTATCCCGCCAGAGCGGCCAACCCATACTGCTGCTGATCGAGCGCCGCCGCTGTCGGCGCTGCGAGCTGCTGGAGCAAAATCTGCTCAAGGATCCCCATCTGGAGACTGTGGTGGGCGATCTGATCCTGGTGCGCCTGGATATCAGCGCCAACAGCGCCACCGCCCAGCTGGCGGCCCGTTACGGTCGGGATCTGAAACTGCCGGCCCTGTTCCTGGAGACGGAACCCGGCGAGAAAGCCTACCCCCTGCACCTGAACCCCGAGCTGTCCCACATCTGGGTGCCGGGCCAGCCCGGTACTCAGGGCAACAAGATGCCCCTGTCGGTGGCCAGCCTGGATCTGGCCATAGAGCGCACCCTGCAGCAGATTCAGCCGCCCACCCAGTCCCCCTGAGTGGGCACCTGGCCATCCAGGGTAAAGGGAATGGCCACCAGGCGCTGGCCGTCGTTGCGCTGCACGGCAAAGTGCAGATGGGGGCCTGTGCTGAACCCTGTGTTGCCCGAGTTGGCCAGCCAGCTGCCTGCCGCCACCGATTGCCCCAGCTGCACCCGCACCGAATGGGGCTGCAGGTGGGCATAGAGGGTCAGGGTACCGTCCGGGTGCAACAGCCGCAGGTAGTTGGTGCGGGCCCGCAGGGCCGGATCCTGGCTGTGGCCCACATGACTGTCGACAAACTCCACCACCACCCCCGCCTGGGCCGCCAGCACAGGCGTGCCCTCCGGCATGGCCAGATCGATGGCGTAACGGTTGCCCGGCAGATGATGGCTGTAGCCGCCGTCGAAGCCCTGGGAGACCCGGAAGCGACCGGCAAACGGTGGCCGCAACCGGGCCCGGGTCACCCGACTCGGTGCTCCCAGCACAAACTGATGACTGATCCCCAGCCGCCCAGCCCCCCGATAGGCCACCTGGGCCACGAAGCGTTCGCTGTGTCCCGCCACCAGGATGGGGCGAGCGAGATCCTGGCTGCTGGTCACCCCCTGGGACCGATCCAGCTGCAGGGTGACGGTGACGGGGGCCGTGAGTTCGTTGATGACATAGAGGTTGCCGCTGGCGGTATAGCGGAGCTTGACCTTGTCCGGATCGGGATCGAACTCGTCCAGCTCCTCGGGCGAAAAGGGTGAGGCGCGGGCGGCATCGTCGGTGTAATTGATGACCCCCTGCTCGTCCACATACTTAAACACGGCGGCCTGCAGCGGCCAGGCCAGCAAGGCCAGCCAGAGCCAGCCTCTCACGCCCCAGGATCCAGCGTGCGACCCATCAGCAGAGCATCCTCCCGCCCGGTGACGGTGGGATAGTAATTCCTGCGGCAGCCGACCTCGTGATAACCGGCAGACAGGTAGAGCCCTTGTGCCGTGCGATTGCTGCGGCGCACCTCCAGCCACCAGTGCCGACAGCCCAGCGCAGTACTGCGCGCCAGGTAGTCATCCAGCAGGGTCCGCCCCCAGCCCCGGCCGCGGCAGTCCGGCCGCAGGCAGAGGTTCATCAGGGTGCTTTCATCCAGCAACCAGTCCGCCAGGTAATAGCCCACCAGGGCGTCCTGCTGCCAGGCGCCGCCCCCCAGGTAGCGCTCGCCAAAGCAGGAGGCCAGCAGGGATTCGCTCCAAGGGTGATCATAGGCCGCCTGCTCGATGAGCAGCATGGCCGGCAGATCTGCCGGCGATAAGGGGCGCAACTCAAGCATGCCGTTGGCACCAGGCCTGCCACAGCCGCCGCTTGGCGGCGCCATCCGCCGGCAGCGGGCAGTGCAGGGCACAGTCCGCGTCCTGCTCGTCGGCGGTGCACAGGCTCCAGCCCGGATCGGCGCCGGCTTGCCAAGGGGACCAGGCCGCCGGCGCCAGCCCAAAGGCCAGGCACAGATCCATGACCCAAGCCGGCACAGGGCCCTTGATCCAGAGGTGCGGCGCGCCCGGCATGGCCTTGGTGTCCTCGGCCGCCTGCGGCCCCATGGCCAGCCGCGCGGGATGGCGCAGTTGCCAGTCGGTCAACCCCATCTCGGTGAGTCGTTGTCGTCTAGATGGATCCATCGTCTGCCCCTTGGAAAAACGGGGCATAAATAGCAAACCCGGCCGGCAAATACCACCACAAGACACGGAAAACTCGCGGTTTATCCAGGATGCCAAACGGCGCTGATGATAAAAAAACCTTGCCTTTGTGATGGTAATCACAACAATAGGAGCTTTCGTGAATCAGTTCACAATTTGGTCATCTCTCCTTCGAGGCAGGCATGAGTGTAAACCCCTTACCGGATCGAATTGGCAGGCTGCTGGATGCCCTGGCCCAGGGCCTGTATGAACGTAAGGATGTGGTGCGCCTGTGCCTGCTGGCCGCCCTGGCCGGCGAGAGCGTCTTCATGCTGGGCCCCCCCGGCATCGCCAAGAGCCTGATCGCCCGTCGCCTGATCCATGCCTTCGACCAGAGTCGCGCCTTCGAATACCTGATGACCCGCTTCTCCACCCCGGACGAGGTGTTCGGCCCCCTGTCCATCCAGGCCCTCAAAGACGAGGGCAAGTACGAACGCCTGACCCAGGGCTACCTGCCCGAGGCCGAGGTGGTGTTTCTGGATGAGATCTGGAAGGCCGGTCCCGCCATCCTCAATACCCTGCTCACCGTGATCAACGAACGCCGCTACCGTAACGGCGTGCGGGAGGTGCCGGTGCCCATGCGCCTGCTGGTGGCGGCCTCCAACGAGCTGCCCCAGGCCGACAGTGGCCTGGAGGCCCTCTACGACCGCCTGCTGTTCCGGGTCTGGCTGGATCGCATCCAGGAGAAGCAGAACTTCCGCGCCATGCTCACCAGCCGCCAGGACACCCAGGCCGATCCGGTGGACGCCAAGCTCAAGATCAGCCAGGACGAATACCAGCAGTGGCAACAAGCCCTGACGCAAGTCGCCTTGCCCGATAGCGTATTCGAACAGTTGTATCGCTTCCGCGAGCAGCTGGCCCAACTGGTGGGTGATAGCCAGACCGAAGGGGTCTACGTCTCGGATCGCCGCTGGAAGAAAGCGGTACGCCTGCTGCAGGCCAGCGCCTTCTTCAACGGCCGCAGCCAGATTGGCGGTCTGGATCTGCTGCTGCTCAAGGACTGCCTGTGGCATGACCTGGCCAGCAAGGAGCAGGTCAACAAGCTGATGCTGGAGTTCGCCCGCCGCCAGGCCTTCGGGCAGGACAAGATACAGTTCGCCCTGCAGCGGCTGCAAAATGATCTCGAGCGGCTGCAACGGGACTGGGTGAGGGAGCTGGCCTGCAAGCTCACCCCAGGCCGCAGCTGGCTGCCCCGCAAGGAAGGCGGCTGGCGGCTGGACGCCAAACAGCTGGGCCTCAAGGAGCTGCCCCTGACCCTGCGTCTGCTGTTCCTGCAACCCTGCTGCCTGGACAACGCCCAGCCGGACCACCCCACCCTGTGGGCCGAGGTGGATCGCCAGCAGTGGTTGCAGTGGCAACGCAAGGGCGGCCCCATCCGCGCCCGCTTCAACGAACGGGAACAGCGCAGCAGCCTGCTGCTGGACGTGGACAGCGAAGGCCGCCTCATCGCCCGGGACGAACGGCACCAGGCCATACTGGTGGCCCTGCCCAAGGCCGAAGGCATCCCCGGCTGGCTGCGCCAACGGCAGACCGAACAGCTCGACGGGCTGCTGCAGGCTCTGGGCCAGCAGCAGCAGGCCCTGCTCAATCAGCGCCGCAGCTTTGCCGCCCAGTGCCCGCACCTGTTTTTGGAGCAGAGCTGGTTGCGCCAGGTGGAAGAGAGCCTGCTGGCCCTGGTGGAACAGGCCGAGACACTGCAACAGCAGTTGCAACAGCAGCGCCAGGAGCTGGTGAGCTTGGCCCAGGAGGCAGAACATGCTTGATGTGCAAAGTGTGGCCATGCTGCTCAGCCTCAATGAGGGCGAGCTGATCAAGGAGATGCTCAGCGGCGTCATGGCCGCCCCCCAGATGGTGGGCCTGCTCAAGGGCAACAGCCGCCTGAAGGCCCACCTGCAAAACCACCTGGATAACTGGAGCCGGGGTCTGCAGGATCTGCTGCAGGGGGAACCCTTGCCGCCTGAGCTGGCCCGGGAGTTCGAGCTGTATATGGAGGCGCGCCGCGCCAATCCGGACGCCTTCGATACCCTGCTGCCCCGCCTGCTGGGCAAGCTGGAGGGCGTCAGCGGCTTCCTGGACCATGCCCCGGCCCTGCTGGCGCGGCTGCAGGAGTCCAGCCCCGCCAATCGCCAGGATCTGTTCTTGGAGCGCTGGCGCTCCCACCTGGTGCTGCGGGTGATGCAGCTGGCCATGACCCTGGCAGATCGGGAGCGGGAACGCCTGTTGGACGAGCTGGAAAACCGCATGAAGATCAGCGAGGAGGTGGCGGACGAGCTGCAGCTGCAGCAACCCGGCCGCCTCTGGGATCTCAGCCGGGCCCGCCTGAGCCGCGGTGACAGCCGCCTGCTCCGTCACTATGCCCGCCTGCTGCAAAATAACCCGGATCTGAAGAAGATCGCCGATGAGCTGGGCCGCTGTGCCCGGGATGACAGTCAGCACCAGGAAAAATACGCCCTGGTGGACACCGAGATCATGGCTCTGGAACAGCAGGAGCAGATGCCCGACGATCTGGTGGGCATCTATCAGGACAATCAGCTGACCCGCCTGGTCCCCAGCGAAACCCTGCTGCTCAGCACCCCCGAGCTGGAGACCCTGTTCTACCAGCACCTGATCGAGCGCCGTCTGCTCAACTATCAGTACAGCGGCCAGGCCAGCCAACCCCAACCGGCGCGAGTGATCCGTCGCAGTCAGGGCGAACATCAGGAACCCAAGGGGCCCTTCATCGTCTGTATCGACACCTCCGGCTCCATGAGCGGTTACCCGGAGCAATCCGCCAAGGCCCTGTGCATGGGCTTGCTGCGCATCGCGCTGCAGGAGGAGCGGGAGTGCATCATCATGCTGTTCTCCACCGAGGTGCTGAGCTATCACCTGACCGGCCCCGCCGGCCTGCAGGAGGCTGTCAACTTCCTCGGTCGCAGCTTCAAGGGCGGTACGGATCTGGCACCCTGCATGGACAAGGTGCTCAATGAGATGGCCCACAGCCGTTACAGCAACGCCGATGCCATCGTCATCTCCGACTTCATCGCCCAGCGTCTGCCCGACGACACTCGCGCCCTGGTGGCCCAGCAGAAGCAACAGGGCAACCGCTTCAACGGCGTCTGCCTGTCCCGCCATGGCAAGCCGGCCCTGATGAAGATCTTCGATCAGGTGTGGCGCTTCGACACCAGCCTGGGCGGCCGTCTGCTGCGGCGCCTGCACTGATCACGCCACGGCGTCGATGACAAAATGCCAATGCAAAAAGGCCGATAACCTAGGTTATCGGCCTTCTCTAATCTGGCAGGGGCGGAGGGACTCGAACCCCCAACCATCGGTTTTGGAGACCGCTGTTCTACCAATTCGAACTACGCCCCTGCAGCAAACGAGGCGAATTATACAAACTGGTCCTCAAAGGTAAAGGCCTTTTTCGGCCGCTTTGATTCGATCGCGCAACAAATAGCCGCAAAGTGGCAGACATCTCATTTTGCGAGCCACGGCGCCTAACTGAAGGCAACCGTTAACATGCCGGGCGGCTTGCTCTATAATCCGCAGCCATCAGCCATCGTGAGGAGAAGCACCATGCCCCAGTTTGCGCATCGCCCCCAGGCTCTGCGCCCCTGCGTCATGCGTGTTGCCGCTACGCTTGCTGGCCGACCCTTTTCGGAAAAAGCCCCTATCAAGGGGCTTTTTGTTGCTCATTCCACCCAGGCATAGGGACACCTGACCATGGCCAACCCCCTCTACAAAAAACACATCATCTCCATCTCCGACCTGAGCCGGGACGAGCTGGAGCTGGTGGTGGAAACTGCCAGCCGCCTCAAGGCCGACCCCCGTCATGATCTGCTGCAGCACAAGCTGGTGGCCAGCTGCTTCTTCGAGGCCTCGACCCGCACCCGCCTCTCGTTCGAAACCGCCGTCCAGCGACTGGGGGGGAATATCATCGGCTTCGCCGATGCGGGCAACACCTCATTGGCCAAGAAGGGCGAAACCCTGGCCGACTCGGTACGGGTCATCACCTCCTACACGGACGCCTTCGTCATTCGCCATCCCCAGGAAGGGGCCGCCCGCCTGGCCGCCGAGTTTTCCTCCGTACCGGTAATCAACGCCGGCGACGGCTCAAACCAGCACCCCACCCAGACGCTGCTGGATCTGTTCACCATCTTCGAAACCCAGGGCCGCCTGGACAAGTTGCACCTGGCCTTCGTCGGGGATCTCAAGTACGGGCGCACGGTGCACTCTCTGGCCCAGGCCCTCAGTCTGTTTGGCGCCCACTTCTATTTCGTGGCACCGGATGCCCTGGCCATGCCGGATTACATCTGTGAAGAGCTGGATGAAAAGGGCATCGGTTACAGCGTGCACGACAGCCTGGAAGAGATCATGCCCCAGTTGGACATCCTCTACATGACCCGGGTGCAGAAGGAGCGCTTCGAGGAGTCCGAATACCGGCACATCGCCGCCAAATTCGTCCTCACCTGTGACCAGTTGGCCACCGCCAAGCCCAACCTCAAGATCCTCCACCCCTTGCCTCGGATCGACGAGATAGACACGGCGGTGGATGCCACAGACCATGCCTATTACTTCCAGCAAGCCGAGAACGGGGTCTATGCCCGTCAAGCCCTGCTGGCCCTGGTATTGAACGAGACCGTATAAGGAGCACACCATGTCCGAGAAGAAACAACTGCAGGTGGAAGCCATTTGCAACGGTTCCGTCATCGACCATATTCCGGCCGGCCAGGGGATCAAGATCCTCAAACTCTTCCACCTGTTGGAAACCCGTGAGCGGATCACGGTCGGTCTCAACCTGCCCTCTGCGGCCCTGGGCGGCAAGGATTTGATCAAGGTGGAAAACAGCCGTCTCACCGACGATCAGGCCAATCAGCTGGCCCTGTTTGCACCCAACGCCACCGTCAACATCATCGAAGACTTCAAGGTGGTGCGTAAACTGCAGCTGCAGTTGCCGGAAACGGTTGAAGGGGTATTTGACTGCCCCAACTCCAATTGCATCAGCCACAAGGAACCGGTACGCAGCAGTTTCCGGATCCGAGCCGTGCGGGAGGAGGTCCGGATGAAGTGCAAGTACTGTGAAAAATCCTTCACCAAAGAGATTGTTAGCGCACATTTCTAAGCAAAGGGGGGCCCTTGCCCCCCTTTTTCCCCCCAAGCCCCGCCCTCTCGACTATTTATTTCTATACTGAACACACGAAACGACCCGTCCGGCATGGAATCAGAAGGGGTGGTGCATGATATTGCTCGTTGGTGGAGAGAAAGGTGGTAGTGGCAAGAGCTGCCTGGCGCAAAACCTGGCCGTGTACTTCAAGATTCAGTATCAGAGCGAGGTGTTGCTAGTGGATTGTGACCCGCAACGCACCAGCTCTGACTGGATACAGGAGCGTAAGGATACCAGCCTGCCCCAACTCAACTGCGTACAGCTCTACGGGAACATTCGTGAGGATCTTTTAAGCCTGAAGAATCGCTACGACTTTGTGGTGGTGGACTGTGGTGGACAAGATAACCGCGCCCTGCGCTCCACCATGGCGGTAGCCAGCCATGCCCTGATCCCCTTGCGCCCCAAACGCCGAGATCTCAAGACGCTACCGCATATGGAAGACATCATCAGCACCTGCAAGATGGTAAACCCCACGCTCAAAGCCGCCGTGGTGATGACGCAATGTCCGGCGCTGCCCAACCAGGCCAAACGCATCTTAGATGCCAAGGATGTTTGTGAATCATTCTGCGTACCTGTCCTGGACTCCATCATTTACAGCCGCAACGTGTATGATGACAGCGAGGAACGCGGTCTCTCTGTGGTAGAAATAGAGCCAGATGGAAAGGCGGCCGCCGAAATCAAGGCCATCGCCAAAGAGTTCATGGACCTATAAGGTAGTACTGCACATGGGGCTTTCGGATCTCAAGAAGAAACGTGACAAGACACCCATTGAACCGCTGACCATAGACGAGTTCATTGATGATGCCGAGCTATATGCCCTTGGCCAACCCAGGCTGGTCAGCCCGGAGCGGCGCTTGCATCAAGCCTCCCTGCCAATCCATCCGCAAGAAGGCGAAGCAAGCAAACCCGTCTATAAGAAAGCCACCTACTCCATGTCGCTGGATTCAATTGACCAACTCGCTGACATCGCCATCCGGGATGGCATGAAGAAATCTCAACTACTGCGACTCTTCACGCACTACTTCTATCACCTGCCGCCGGAAGAGCGCGATCTCATCTACGACCGACTACAGCGCCTATTCGGCGAGCATATTAAATAAACCAAAAACAAAAAGGCCCCCCGAAAACGGGAGGCCTTTTTACTTCGTATTGGGTGCCTGGCGGTGTCCTACTCTCACATGGCGAATGCCACACTACCATCGGCGCTACAGCGTTTCACTTCTGTGTTCGGCATGGGAACAGGTGGGTCCACTGCGCTATTGCCGCCAAGCATAAATCGTAATCCGAAAAGCTGAATTCTGTTCTACTAACACTGCTACAAGGTCTAAGACCTCTTGGGTGTTGTATGGTTAAGCCTCACGGGTAATTAGTATGGGTTAGCTCCACGCATCACTGCGCTTCCACACCCCACCTATCAACGTCGTAGTCTTCGACGGCCCTTTAGGAGGTTCAAGACCTCAGGGATGACTCATCTCAGGGCTCGCTTCCCGCTTAGATGCTTTCAGCGGTTATCGATTCCGAACTTAGCTACCGGGCAGTGCCATTGGCATGACAACCCGAACACCAGAGGTTCGTTCACTCCGGTCCTCTCGTACTAGGAGCAACTCCCTTCAATCATCCAACGCCCACGGCAGATAGGGACCGAACTGTCTCACGACGTTCTGAACCCAGCTCGCGTACCACTTTAAATGGCGAACAGCCATACCCTTGGGACCAACTTCAGCCCCAGGATGTGATGAGCCGACATCGAGGTGCCAAACACCGCCGTCGATATGAACTCTTGGGCGGTATCAGCCTGTTATCCCCGGAGTACCTTTTATCCGTTGAGCGATGGCCCTTCCATTCAGAACCACCGGATCACTATGACCTGCTTTCGCACCTGCTCGACCTGTCCGTCTCGCAGTTAAGCTGGCTTATGCCATTGCACTAACCTCCTGATGTCCGACCAGGATTAGCCAACCTTCGTGCTCCTCCGTTACTCTTTGGGAGGAGACCGCCCCAGTCAAACTACCCACCAGACACTGTCCTCACCCCGGATAACGGGGCCAAGTTAGAACATCAAACATACCAGGGTGGTATTTCAAGGTCGGCTCCACGACAACTAGCGTCATCGCTTCTAAGCCTCCCACCTATCCTACACAAGTAGGTTCAATGTTCAGTGTCAAGCTGTAGTAAAGGTTCACGGGGTCTTTCCGTCTAGCCGCGGGTACACTGCATCTTCACAGCGATTTCGATTTCACTGAGTCTCGGGTGGAGACAGCGTGGCCATGGTTACACCATTCGTGCAGGTCGGAACTTACCCGACAAGGAATTTCGCTACCTTAGGACCGTTATAGTTACGGCCGCCGTTTACCGGGGCTTCGATCAAGAGCTTCGCTTGCGCTAACCCCATCAATTAACCTTCCGGCACCGGGCAGGTGTCACACCCTATACGTCCACTTTCGTGTTTGCAGAGTGCTGTGTTTTTGTTAAACAGTCCCAGCCACCTGGTCACTGCGGCTGCCATCAGCTCTGTGAGCAAGTCACTTCACCAACAACAGCGTACCTTCTCCCGAAGTTACGGTACTATTTTGCCTAGTTCCTTCACCCGAGTTCTCTCAAGCGCCTTGGTATTCTCTACCCGACCACCTGTGTCGGTTTGGGGTACGGTTGTCTGTAACCTGAAGCTTAGAGGCTTTTCCTGGAAGCGTGGCATCAGCAACTTCCCATCCGTAGATGGTTCGTCTCGGGTCTCGACATTGTGTCTCCGGATTTGCCTGGATACACTGCCTACCGCCTTTCACCAGGACAACCAACGCCTGGCTTGCTTAGCCTTCTCCGTCCCCCCATCGCAGTTACAGCCAGTACGGGAATATTAACCCGCTTCCCATCGACTACGCTTTTCAGCCTCGCCTTAGGGGCCGACTCACCCTGCCCCGATTAACGTTGGACAGGAACCCTTGGTCTTCCGGCGAGGAGGCTTTTCACCCCCTTTATCGTTACTTACGTCAGCATTCGCACTTCTGATATCTCCAGCATGCCTTACGACACACCTTCGCAGACTTACAGAACGCTCCCCTACCACTCAATCTATTGATTGAATCCGCGGCTTCGGTGCCTGGTTTGAGCCCCGTTACATCTTCCGCGCAGGCCGACTCGACTAGTGAGCTATTACGCTTTCTTTAAATGATGGCTGCTTCTAAGCCAACATCCTAGCTGTCTGAGCCTTCCCACATCGTTTCCCACTTAACCAGAACTTTGGGACCTTAGCCGGCGGTCTGGGTTGTTTCCCTCTTCACGACGGACGTTAGCACCCGCCGTGTGTCTCCCGGATAGTACTTACTGGTATTCGGAGTTTGCATGGAGTTGGTAAGTCGGGATGACCCCCTAGTCCAAACAGTGCTCTACCCCCAGTAGTATTCGTCCGAGGCGCTACCTAAATAGCTTTCGGGGAGAACCAGCTATCACCGAGTTTGATTGGCCTTTCACCCCTAGCCACAAGTCATCCCCTAACTTTGCAACGTTAGTGGGTTCGGTCCTCCAGTACCTGTTACGGCACCTTCAACCTGCCCATGGCTAGATCACCCGGTTTCGGGTCTACTCCCAGCGACTAGTCGCCCAGTTAAGAC